>CAZLBQ010000651.1:0-3224 GCA_964557745.1 uncultured Anaerolineales bacterium | reverse complement strand
CGTGATGCCTTCATGGGGTTATGGCGACTTCCCGCCGGCGGGAACCTGGCCGCGTGCATCCATGAAGGCATCACGCGTGCAAGGGGGCATCACGCCGGCGTGATGGCTGACCCCCGTAACATTGTCAACGCGAGGCCCAACGGGCGTGTACACGCTGCGTGTAAAAACCTTTCATTTCCGACCCAACGAGGCGACCCGGGAAGACGCTTGTTCAAAATTTTGAACAAGCGTCTTGGGTCGCTTGTGTTGATGGCAGGTGTAAAAACCTTTCATTTCCGACCCAACGAGGCGTCGCCGATGTCACCCATTGATGTCAACGAGGGGAGTTATGGCCTACTCTGAGGCAGCTATCGAGCGCCGACGGTGTACCGCGACGCGCAAGGACGGCCAGCCATGCCGCGCCTGGGCTGTCTGGAATGACCCGCGCCAGCTATGCGCCCAGCACGCCGGGCGAGGGCGACGCGGCCCGCGTGGGCACAGGGGGCCGCCATTCGCGCCCTGTCTTCGCTCCGCCGCGCCGCCTTGTCGGTGTGCTGCCTATGCCTGGCCGCACCGCCCAGGCTCTGGCTTGTGCCGCTGGCCCGAGCCGCCCATCTACCGCCGCACCACGCCAGCGGGCACCCACAGTGATCTGGCGCGCCTACTCAGGAGTCGGAAGCTAACCGCCTATAAGCGCCTGGCCCGGCGCTGGCGACGGGGATAGGCAAGGCAAAGGCAACGCAGCGGCAAGCCTCGCACCGACCGCCGCGACTTGTCTAGACAGGCCGGCGCGGGCGTTCTGACGCCTTCATTTTCCTACACGTGAGTCAAGTCTCTCCCCTGTTTTACAGTTGCGAACAATGCACGATTGTCAAGCCGCGACGCCGTTGACGCCCCGCCGATCCACAAAAATCCACATTCTTTACAATCGCCCCGCCCGATGGGATGAATTCGGAATAGTTCTGGAATGCCCCGCCTGGCCCGCGTTGACGCCCTCGCCAGCCCGTGCTATCCTCGCCTGAAAGCGACAGACACCGCCAGCCTGTCGCGTCATGTCGCTTTTCGAGGGAGTGCGCATGTATCGAGCGGGGCAAGTCGCCGAACGTATGGGCGTGGCCGTGACCACCATTCGAGCGTGGTCGAATGAGTTTGCCGTCTACTTGTCGCCGTCGGCTGGTCGGCAGGCTAGCGGCACCGGGCAACGCCGGTACACCGACAGCGACGTGGCGACGCTGGCGCACGCCAAGCGCCTGCTAGATGCTGGCCTGACATTCAGCGAGGCCCGCGACGCGCTGGGCAAGATGAGCGCAGAGGAGCGCGCCACGATGCCCGCCCCGACGCCCCCGGCGGCCGCTGCGATCCTGCCTGCCGACGTGCTCAGGACCGTGACAGAAGCCCATCGTGGCGAAGTCGAGGCCCTTCACGCCGCCCTCGCCCAGGCCGTCGCCCGTGCCGAACGCGCCGAACGCGAGGCCGATGACCTACGCGCCCAGCTTGCCCGCCCTGCCTTGCCACCACCCGCGCCCGAACCGACCGCCCAACCGCCGCCGGTGTCGCCGCCGCTGTCTCTTCCCTCGCCCCCGTCGCCCCCGTTACCGTGGTATAAACGACTTTTCAAGCGCCAGTAACCCGTCTACTGGCGCTTTTCGTTGCGCGAAAATGTAAGGTAAACTTAAGTTTCAAATGGTCGTTATATGTTGCAATAAGTTTCAATCTGTGGTATACTAGAGGCATAGAAACAAGACGGGTGAGGCGACGCGGGAACGTCCCTCACCCAGGGCAAGCCTACCAGGGAGGCTCACCATGACAGAGAATACTCTCCGCGCCCGAGTTGAGCAAGCCGCGACGGCCCGCCCCGAACTGGCCCGCCGCATCACCGCCGCCGCTGACATCCTCTCCCGTCACTTCGCCAACCGCGCCGCCCGCGTCATCACCGCCCGCCTGGCCGCCGACGGCCAGCTAGTCTACACCGTCAAGGGCAGCGGCAAGAACGTCTACACCGTCACTTACAACTCGTGTGACTGCCCCGATGCCAACGACCCGCGCCGCCCCGGTGTGTGCAAGCACCAGCTGGCCGTCCGGGCGCTGGAAAGCCTCTGCGAGCATCCCCACGGCGCACCCGTCGCCGTGGGGGTGTCTGCTGTCGCCGTCGTCGAGTGGGCGCCCGCCGGTGGCTGGCTGAGTGACCAGCCGCGCCAGCGCACGGAATGGGAGGTGTAGCCGTGACGACCCAGGTACACCCCAACGGCACGACGCCCGCCCCAACGTTCACCGAGGCCCCGGCCAGTATCAACGTCCGAGTCGTCTCGCCCGCTGGCTTTGACTACTTGCTCACTATGCGCGCCGCCCGCGTCGGCGACGTGCTGAATCAGGCCCAGGACCTGGAAAAGTGGCTGCTGTCGCATCACTGGACACCCGCCGCGCCCCGTGCCCAGGCTCCGCACAACGGCAACGGCCAGGCCAGCACGCCAGCGCCAGCCGAACCCGCCCCGCTCTGCGACAAGTGCGGCCAGCCGATGAAGCGCCGCACGACGAAGGACGGCACCCGCTCGTTTTGGTCGTGCTCTACCCGGTACGGCAACGGCCAGTGGTGTCAGGGCAAGCCGACGAAGGACGGCCAGCCATGACACCCGCACAAATCGAGGCCCGCCGCGCCGGTGGGAAGGCCGTGGGGAGCAAGACTCCCCCGGCCTGTTGCCCGCATTGTGGCCGCTCTATGGCTGGCCGCTCGTGGTATTCCTGGCTTGGTCATCTTGGGCTGCACGGCCTGGCCCGTCGCTACTTCGAGGGCGATGTCGAGGCCGCCCAGCGCCGCCTACGGGAGAACGGCCAGGCCCGCCAAGACCCCGCCGCGTGGAATCGAGCTTTTGCTCGCTATCGGCCCGTGACCAACGGGGCAATCAACGCCCCGACAGAGACGCCATTCTAGGAGGTGCATCATGGTAGAACTCGTGTTCGTGGTCATCATCGCCGTCGCCCTGATTAGCTTCGCCCGCGACAGTCGCGGGCTAGACCCCTCTAGCGCGTGGGGACCTGTTGGCGCTGGGCTGTATGGCGTGATGCTCGTGGCGATCTTGGTGGGCTTGTTCATTATCGGTTTCGTCGCCGCGACGAATAGCGAGCTGGGCATCGGCCCCGTCGTCATCACGCCCTAACCGCCGCCGCCCGGCGCGTCTTGACCTGGTAGACGCGCCGGGCTAACCTACCCCTGTTGAATCTGTTGAGCCGTGAAACTGCTTACTTTT
>CAZLBQ010000650.1:0-3225 GCA_964557745.1 uncultured Anaerolineales bacterium | reverse complement strand
TGCTTGGCCAGGCGCCGGGCCTGCCCTTCTTCCTCGGCGCGCTAGGGGAGGTCGTCCAGGTCGTCATCGACCACGTCGGGCGCGACGCGTTCGCGCCGGGCGACGTCTACCTCCTCAACGACCCGTATCTGACCGGCTCGCACCTCAACGACGTCGACGTCATCGCCCCGGTCTTCTGGCAGAATCAGCTCGTCGGCTTCGCTGCCACCCGCGCCCACTGGCGCGACGTCGGCGGCCGCGACGCCGCCTACACCGTCGATATCACCAACATCTACCAGGAGGGACTGCGCCTGGGGCCGGTGCGTGTCGTGCGGGGTGGGCAGATGGCTGATGACGTCGTCGACATCCTGCGCCGCCAGAGCCGCCTGCCCCTCATGCTCGTCGGCGACCTGCACGCTCAGATCGCCGCCTGCCGCATGGGCGAGCGCCGCTACACCGACATCCTGGCCCGCTTTGGCCTGGAAACCGTCCGCGCTGCCCTGGCCGACATCTTCGCTACCACGGCGGCCATTGAGCGCGCCGCTCTGTTGACCATCCCCGACGGCGTCTACACCGCCGAGGGCTGCCAGGACGACGACTTCGTCACCGACCAGCCCTCCTGGGTTCGCATGACCGTCGCCAAGCAGGGCGACACCCTGCACGTCGATACGAGCGGCTCCAGCCGCCAGCGCCGCGGCTGCACCAACTGTGGCCTGGTCCAGACGGTGTCGGCCATCCGCCTGGCCTACAATTTCCTCATCGCCCCTAACGCCGGCGGCAATGGCGGCAGCTTCCGCACCCTGACCACGACCGTCGAGCGCGGCTCGATCTTCGCCGCCGAGGAGCCGGCCGCCTGCCTCCTCTATGGCACGCACACCATGCTCCTGGTCGATCTCATCATCAAGGCCCTGGCCCCGGCCATCCCCGAGCGCGTGGCGGCGGGCCTGCCCGGTGACTCCTGGAATGTCGTCATCGTCCAGCGCGCCGCCAACCGCCGCGTGCGCTTCGCCTCGGGCGAGTCGACGGCGGGCGGTTGGGGCGCCAGCGCCTACGGTGACGGCGAGAGCGCCGTCATCCACTCGGCGGCGGGTGACTTCCGCAACTTCCCGGTCGAGAGCTTGGAGAACAAGTTCCCGCTGCGTATCCTGGCGTACGGCCTGGGGACGGATAGCGGCGGGCCGGGTGAGCAGCGCGGCGGTCTGTGTGTCGTGCGCGGCTACGAGATCCTGGGGGAGGGGTGCGACGTGACGCTGTGGTTCGACCGCACGCGCACGCCGTCGTGGGGCCTGTTCGGGGGGCAGGACGGCGGGACGCCCGGCGTTGTGATGCAGCCGGGCGCACCTGACGAGCGCCCGCTACGCAAGGCGAACCACATCCCCGTCGCGCCCGGTACGCGCTTTCGCGTCCAGACGGGCGGCGGGGGCGGCTACGGCTCGCCCTGGCGGCGCGACCCGCAGCGCGTCCGCGACGACGTCCTGGACGGCTACGTCAGCCGCGCCGCCGCCGAGCGCGAGTATGGGGTCTGCTTCCGAGGTGATACGCTGGAGGTTGACGAGGAACGTACCCGTGTCAAGCAGGCAAACATGATGTCAACAGGCTAAGGCAGTCGGGGGTGTGCTATAATTCCCAAGTGGATCCGGGCATAAGGAGATGAGGCGATGGACGAATTGCTCGAGCAGCGTGTTACTGCCAACCCCAGGATTATGACGGGCAAGCCTGTGATTCGCGGGACACGGATTCCTGTTGAGCTTATCGTGCGTATGCTCGCGCAGGGTATCTCGGAAGATGAGATCCTGCACGAGTATCCTCATTTGCAGCCCGAAGACATTCGGGCGGCTCTGACCTATGCCGCCGATGTCCTAGCGGGCGAAATGGTCTTCCCCGCCTCGCCTAGGATCCCGACCGGCTCGCCATTACCAGGTTCATGATCTTGTAGACCAGCTTCGCGGTAATGAAGTCCGAGCTGTGCGACGTCGGGTTGGGGGCGAGTTCGACCACGTCAAAGCCGATGACCCGCGCATGCTGGGTCAGGGTACGAATGATGTCGAGCGTCTGCCGCCAGGACAGGCCGTCCGGCTCCGGTGTGCCCGTCGCTGGGATGAGCGACGGGTCCAGCCCGTCGACGTCGACCGTCAGGTAGACGTTTTTCCCCTGGACCATCTCCGCCAGGCGGGCCAGATGGTCGTTCCCTGCATGGATGTCGTCGGCGAAGAAGACGGTAAGCTTGTCGGGGTTGGCCTGGATGCAGTCGGCCTCTTCCTGGCTGATGGAGCGGATGCCGAACTGGATAATGGGCGCGATGTCGTTGAGGCGGCGCGCCACACAGGCGTGGGAGTAGGGCGTGCCCTCGTAATCGTTGCGCAGGTCGGCGTGGGCGTCGATCTGGACGATGGTAAAGTCGCCCAGCGCGGCGCGCAGGCCGCGTCCAAAGCCCACCGAGACGGTATGCTCGCCACCCAGCCCAACGACGAGTTTGCCCGTCGCGGCGTACTCGGCCACGGCAGCCTCAATCGTCTTGACCGTCGCTTCCGGGCCGCTCAGATCGGGGGCCAGGTAGGGCAGGGTGTGGATGCCATAGTCGAACACCGGCTCGCGGCCAAACTCGCGGTCGTAGAGTTCGACCTGTGTCGAGGCGCGCAGGATGGCGGCCGGCCCGTGCCCGGTCCCGTGGCCGTAGCTGACCGTCCCCTCATACGGGATGGGCAGCACCAGGACCCCGGCGGCGTCGTACTGACTGTCTTCGGGCGGTAGGCCCAGGAAGTTTTCAGGCGGGCGGAAGACGTAGGACACGGGCGTCTCCTAGCAGGCGGTGGGAAGGGACTTACTCGCCCTCCTCGACATCCAGTGAGGCGCGGCCGACGGCGTGGCCGGAGGCCGTCTCCGCCGCGTTGGGCGGAACGTCCGCCCAGTCGTCGGGGCGATGCTGGTCGTAGGCCGTCTTGAGCGCCGTCAGCATCTCGTCGCGGCGGTCGTAGAGGCGCTTGAGCGGGCGCGGGCCGCGCTTCGCCAGCGCGTAGGCGGCGAGAATGGGGAAGGCGATGGTCGAGTCAACATAACACACGACCGAGTCCGGCAGTTGCTCCGGATCTACCTTGCCCCACGTCACGGCCTCGCTGGGCGTCGCCCCCGACAGGCCGCCTGTATCGGGGCGGGCATCCGTGATCTGGATGAAGTAGTCATGGCCCTTCTCTGGGATGCCCATGATCTCCTGGATCTGCGGCTCGGTCTGGAGAATGAAGTTCTTGG
>CAZLBQ010000649.1:0-3230 GCA_964557745.1 uncultured Anaerolineales bacterium | reverse complement strand
CTGGCGCTTGAACAGTCGTTTCCACCAGGCCAGCGGCGGCCCTGGGCGAGGCAGGGTTTACAAAGAATTGAAAACCCTGTCATCCACGCCGCGCTGCAACGGCTCTCAGGCGTCGGTGGTCGGTGTGAGCTTAGAAGGTCACTTATAACGATTATAAGTGAGCCAGCTGCAACGACTATCAGCCGCTGGCGCTCGGTGCGAGGGGAAAGGTAGTCAAATATTTGACTACCTTTCCCCGCTGCAACGACTATCAGCCGCTGGCGCTCGGTGCGAGCTCCAGTTTGGACGTCGAAACTGACTGTTCTAAGACGGCTGCAACGACTATCAGCCGCTGGCGCTCGGTGCGAGGGCGTTGGCTCATTCCAGGTTCGGCGTCGGCGCGGTGATCGTCGGCGGGACTTGCGGCCCAGCGGCGGGCGTATCCTCGTCACGCCAGACGACGTAGCCCAACGAGGTCGCGTCCTCGTTCAGCACGTCCTTTTGCCAGTCGGAAATCTCCCACGCGTGGCGCGGCTTCCCTCGCAGCTCTGCCTCAGTCTCCAGAATGTGCTCACGGATCACGTCCAGCCCGGCGCTCGCGTGGGCGAGTTCAAGCTGGGCCTCCTTGACGGGCTGGGCGGCCTCCTCTTCCCACGTTCGCACAACTTGACGCGCCTGGCCTAGTTCGGCGGCCTGCGCTCCGTTCAGCACGTCGGCGGCGGCGAGTTGAAAGGCGCGGCGCCCCTCGGGCGTGTACTTCGCTTCATCGGCGAGGGTCGCCAGCACGCGGGGCAACGTCTCACCAGGGCGGAGATTGCGAATTCGGGCGCTGTACTCTTGGCTCTTCACCTGGACACGCGTCCAATCAAGGCCCGCGTCGCGGCCCGTCGTGGCCCGCTCCATCTCCGCCGCGGCATCCTTGACGCGCTGCTGTGCCCGCTCCCAAACGCGGCGGGCCTCGCCCTTGGCCTGGGCCTGCCAATAGTCGCGTTTCTTGCCCACAAGCTGGGCCTTGTAGGCGTCGGCGAATATCTGTTCGGCCTGGATCGCCTGGGCATCCTGCTTGAAGCGGCTGGGGTAGTAGCGGAGGCTATCGAGGTCCTCCTGCGTCTGTCGATAGGCTTTCGTCGGCATGGTGGTCACTCCTATGACTGCCAAGAGTCGGGTAGCGGTACACTGGACACGCGGCGGGCCGCGTTCTGGCTGGCCCACACTGCCAGGGCAACACTTAACACAATGTCATCATGGTCATTTTCGCGCCATGCTGAGTAAGTGTCGTGGGCGGTGGCCGGGTCAATCTTGATTCTGAAGTTCTGAAGCTCAGAGACGACAAGCGGCGTCCAGTCCTGCCCATAGGCCACCCGCAAGGCGCGGTTCTGTAACGCCACCTGGACGGCGCTCACCAGGTCGCGCTTCGGCACCCGGTAGACGCCATCGGCATAAGAGACGCGGTCGCCGCCGTGGATGCTCACCCGCGTAGGTCGTAGGCCAGTCGCCTCGATTAGCTCGACAGCGGCGCGACCTACACCTGTCAGGTCAATGACCAGGGTGTAGGGTTCTACCAGGCGGTCAAGACGCTGGCTCACTTGACGGGCTACATCGGCATAGGCCACGCCGCGCCAGCGTTCAACGTGGCGTAGATGCCAGGTCGGACGCATATCGAGCCGATTGACGGGCCGCTTCTCGGTAACTTTGATAGTGTTCCCGGTATAGGGGTTAGTGTGATACTCTTCCCTGACTTCCTCGCGGGCTGGCTCGATGTAATGTAGGATGCTCAATGCGGAGAAGTCACCCACTTGGGCAAGGTCTAGACCACAAAAGAACATAAGTACTCCCTAGAACAGCGGCGTTACGTCGCGGTCAATGGCCGCCTCTATATCCTCGCTAGAGAACAGTTGTTCAACGGTGTCAGTGAACAGACACATATACTCACTGTCAAACCACTGCCGCGGCATGTTGCGGCGCTCTTCGGCTAGGAAGTCGGCGGTGATGCGCGGCACGTCCAGGGCGGTGACTCTCACCCGCTGCCAGTCCTCGGACGAATGCCACGCCTCAAAGAACCACCCGCGTCTACCCCACGGCGTTGTGAGGGCGACTAACCTACCACCTGACACGGCCAACATGGGGCGAACACTCAAATAGAGTTCGTCGGGGACGCGGGCCGCCTCGTCAATCACCAACAGGTCAACGCCGCTAAAACCTCGAATGGTTCCCTCTTGACCAGGTAGAGATACCACGCGACTACCATTGACAAGTTCAAGGCTTGTGGCGGTGGCACTTTTGGCGGGGACGGGCTGGCCTAGCGCGTTGTAGGCGTCTATCACCTTGCGGAATAGCTCACTCGATTGACGCCATGCCGGGGCAAGCAGTAAGGTCAAGGAACCAGGATTATAGAGGGCTTCAGCGAGGGCTAAGACGGCGGTGGTCTGGCTCTTACCACTTTGGCGACTACAGAGCATCAGCACGCGGCCGGCATGGGAGCGTAGCACGTCGGCCTGCCAAACATCGGCCTTTGACCCTACAACACGCTCGAATAAGCGGGACGGGTCAAGAGCCAGGGCAAGGTCAAGAGCGAGCATCTAACCTCGATAGCGCAGCGGCCACGGCCAGCCTCGCGTCAGGGTACGGGGCGAGGGTTTGGACGATGACGGCGCGCACATTCTGCCATTCGGGATTGACTAGGACATTGACCACTGGGGCGTCGCTCACCTTGCCTTCGAGTTTGGCGAGTAATTCCAAGCAGCCTCGCGCCTCCCTGACGCCTTGCAGCGCGGTCCTCAAATCGCCTGCTTGCTCAGCTTGCAGCAGCAGACTATACGCCTTCGAGCGGAGAGCCTTCACTTCGCGGAGCAGGGTGTCTGCCTGGGCGACTTCGGCAGCTTGGCTGGCTTTGGCGAGGGCCGGGGGAATGTGATTCGACGCGTGCCGACGAATGGCGGCCTCGGTAACGCCGAATAGCGACGCAATTTCAGTATTCGACGTTTGGCGCTTGGCTATGGCCTGGTCAATGTCGGCGCGTTGTGGGTGCTTACATATCGAGCATGGGCGCGGCATGGCGTCCTCTCATTCACGCACTGTCACGGGTGAGAGTAGCGCGGCGGTGGAAAGCTGACGGTTGATTTATCAACTGGTCTCACTCACTGGCGAAGCGGGCCAGCTTCCCACCGGCGCGCTACCCTCGGAGGTTGGCAAGGTAGCAAAGGTAGCGGGTAGCAAGGTAGCACGCGCTACCTTTGCTACCTTGCCCGGCG
>CAZLBQ010000648.1:1447-3247 GCA_964557745.1 uncultured Anaerolineales bacterium | reverse complement strand
CCTCAATGGCGAGGCTTCCCATGTTCCACTCGATTCCTCTGACCGGCCAGACGCTCACTGTCGACGACGTCGTCGCCGTCGCCCGCGACGGCGCGCCCGTCCACGTCACGCCCGACGCCTGGGCCGCCGTCGATCGCTCGCGGCAGGCTGTCGAGACGCTGCTTGCCACGGGCGCCGTCGTCTACGGCGTGACGACGGGCTTTGGCGACTTCAAGAGCGTCCTCATCAGCCCCGCCGACGCCGCCGCCCTCCAGCGCAACCTCGTCCGCTCGCACACCGTCGGCGTCGGGCCGCGCCTGCCCACCGACGCCGTGCGCGCCCTGATGGTCGTGCGCGCCAACACCCTGGCCAAAGGCTTCTCCGGCGTGCGCGCCGCGACGCTGCAGCTTCTCCTCGACATGCTCCTGCGCAGCGTGCATCCCGTCGTCCCATCGCGCGGCTCGCTGGGCGCATCGGGCGACTTGGCCCCCCTGGCCCACGTCGCGTTGGTTATGATCGGCGAGGGTGAGGCAGAGGTGGAGGGCGAGGTGATGGCGGGCGGAGCGGCCTTGGCGCGGGTGGGCCTGGCCCCCGTGATACTGGGCGCGAAGGAGGGGCTGGCGCTGGTCAACGGCACGGCCCTCATGGGCGGGCTGGGCGCGCTCGTCACTCAGGCCGCCGAGACGGTCTACCACGCTGCCAACATCGCCGGCGCGCTGTCGCTGGAGGCGCTGGAAGGCTCACCCCAGGCGTTTGACGAGCGCTTGCAGGCCGTCCGCCCGCACCCGCGCCAGGTGGAGTGCGCGGCGCACCTGCGGGCGCTGCTCGATGGCAGCGGCCTGGTGCGGCGCGGGACCGACCCCCACCGCGTCCAGGACGCCTACTCGCTGCGCTGCATGCCCCAGGTCCACGGCGCGGTCCACGACGCCGTCGCCTACGCCCGCTGGGTGGTGGACATCGAGAACAACTCGGCCACCGACAACCCGCTGTTGTTCTGGGAGGGCGACACGCCGGTGGCCCTGAGCGGCGGCAACTTCCACGGCGAGATGACGGCCCTGGCGCTGGACTATCTCAAGATTGGCCTAACGGAGTTGGGGAACATCTCAGAGCGGCGCATCAACCGCCTGGTCGACCCGCACTCCAACGGCGGGCTGCTGCCGCCGTTCCTGACCGAGCGCGGTGGGCTGAACACGGGCTTCATGCTGGCCCACTACACGGCGGCCGCCCTGGCGTCCGAGAACAAGACGCTGGCCCACCCGGCCAGCGCCGACACGGTCCCAACCAGCGGCAACACCGAGGACCACGTGAGCATGGGGCCGACGGCCGCTCACCACGCGCGCCTCGTCCTGGACAACGTCCAGGCTATCCTCGCCATCGAGCTGCTGTGCGCCGCGCAGGCGGTGGATTTCCGACGGCGCGGCGCGCTGGCGAACGCGCCGCTGGGCGCGGGGACGGAGCCAGCCTACGCCCTAGTCCGCCAGCACGTCCCGTTTCTGGCGGAGGATGCCCCGCTGGCGCCGTATATCGAGCGGCTGAAGGCGCTGGTGGCGAGTGGGGAGGTGGCGGCTACACTGCATGTGGCCTGAATAGATAGACAGAATGAACAGAATGGACAGAATAGGGACGGGATTGGCCTTGCGCGTGAGGTGGGGCGGGCTACAATTGGGGGGAGTAGGTGGAACCGGAGCGGGGCGGAGGGCAGGCTATGATCCAGATGGAGCAGATTGAGGCGTTGGCGCGGCAGATTGCCGAGGAGTTCCAGCCGGAGCGCATTATCCTGTTCGGCTCGTACGCCTATGGCGCACCGACCGCCGACTCGGA
>CAZLBQ010000648.1:0-1347 GCA_964557745.1 uncultured Anaerolineales bacterium | reverse complement strand
CCGCCGCGGCCGGCGTCAGGACCATGACCGGGACGTGGCGCTTGTCCCCGATGCGGCGCTGGTAGGCGGCGTAGCCCGCGTACAGGTTGACGGCCTCCTGCCAGAGGCGATCGCGCTCGGCCCCCACGGCCTCCCGCGCCGTGTACTCCCGCGTCTGCCCGTCCACCGTCAGCGTCGCCTGGGGGTGGGCGCGCAGGTTGTAGTACCAGCCGGGGTAGTGCGCCTGCCCAAAGTTCGAGGCGAACAGAATCAGGCGGTCACCGTCGGTGATGACGACGAGCGGGACGCTGCGCGGCTGGCCGCTCTTGGCCCCCGTGGTCGTCACCGTAGCGACGGGCAGCCCGGCCAGGATGGCCGTCATGGTCGTCTGTCCACCACTCAAGCGCAGGGTGACGCGGTCGAGGTGGTGGGCCGTGCGCGCGAAGAACCACGAGCCGGGGCCGGAGGCAGCGACACGGTGCGTGAGGCGCTGCCACGAGGTGCGGGGACGGGTCTGCAGGGACATGGGCGGGAACCTCCGTTAGGCGGACCCGATGGCAGCTTGGAGGAAGGCCGCCAGGTCCCCCTTCAACTGGGCCAGCGAGGGGCGGTGGATGTACATCATGTGGCCCGCCTCGTAGGTGGTCATGGTGATGTTGGCTTGCAGGCTGGGGTCGAGGCCCAAGTGGTCCACAGTGTACTGGGTGGCAAAGTAGGGCGTGGCGAAGTCGTAGTAACCGCTGGCGACAAAGAGCTTCAGGTGGGGGTTGACGGTCATCGCCTTGCGCAGCGTCCCCGCGACGTTGACGTAGCGGTTCTCGTGGTCGCTGTAGCTCCACGGCTGGACGCGCGGCGTCAGCACCTCGTAGGGCAGGTCGCTCTCGAACTGCAGGTCGCCGCGCACGTAGTCGTACAGCGCCGCCGTGTACGGCCCCATGATGTTGGTCAGGCTCGGGTCGTACTCGTAGAACTCGCCTGCCGCGTCGCGGTCGATGCCCTTGAAGCGGCTGTCCAGGCGGCCGACGGTGCGCAGCTCGTCGCGCAGCAACTCCTTGACGAAGCGCGCGATGTGGACCCGCAGGGCTGTGCGCTCGATGTAGTCCTCGGACAGGCCGGTGTAGCGCGCCAGCTTGGCCCGGATGCGGGCGCGGTCCTCGGCGGGCAGTCGCGCGCCCTGCATAAGGGCCAGGGTGTACTCGCCCGCGGCGAACGCCTCCACCTCGCGCAGCGTGGCGTGGAGGTCGGCCTGGAGGTCGGGGGCGAGGCGGCGGTGATACCAGGCCGTGGCGGCGTAGGTGGGCAGGAACAGGATGTAGGGCAGGTCGTTGCCGGCCTCGAAGCGCGCCGTGCCGAAGTCGAGGATGGACG
>CAZLBQ010000647.1:0-3253 GCA_964557745.1 uncultured Anaerolineales bacterium | reverse complement strand
GCGTAGCTCTGGAAGACCATGGCGATCTGGCGGCGGCGCGGCGGCTCGTCGGTCACGTCGCGCCCACCGATGAGGATGCGCCCCCGCTCCGGGTACTCCAGGCCGGCGATGCAGCGCAGCAGGGTCGTCTTGCCGCAGCCGCTAGGGCCGAGCAGGACCATGAACTCGCGGTCGTGGATGGTCAGGGACACGTCCTTGAGCGCCGTGAACTTGCCGAACACCTTGCGCACGCTTTCAATGCGAATCTCAGCCATGCCAACCTCCCTGGCACGACGATGGACGATGGACGATAGACGATATGCCTCTCATCGTCTGTCGTCTATCGTCTGCCGTCGCCCTATTTCACCACCTGCCCCCACATGCCCAGCAAATACTTACGGATGACGAAGATGAAGATGAGCGCCGGGAAGACGAGGAAGAAGCCACCGGCGAAGCGAAAGTAGAGCGGCGAGTCGTTGAGCTGGCTCATCACCAGCGCGGGCAACGTGCGGTTGCGCAGCGTCAGGATGGTCGCCGCGAACACCTCGTTCCACGACAGGACAAAGGTAAAGATGGCCGAGGCGGCCAGGCCGGGCAGCGCCAGGGGCAAGGCAACGCGCAGGAAGGCTTGCAGCCGATTGCAGCCCAGCGTCAGCGCCGCCTCCTCCAACTCGCGCGATACGCCCATGAAGATGCTGCTGGTGACGAGGATGGTGACGGGCAGCGCCAGGGCCGTGTGCGCGAGGGCGACGCCCCACAGCGTATCGTACAGCCCCCACTGGATAAAGTTGACGGCCAGGGGGATGGAGAGAATGACGATGGGGAAGGCGCGGGTGGTCAGGATGAGCAGCTTGAACGAGTCGCGGCCGGGAAAGATGAACCGCGCCAGGGCGTAGCCGGCCGGCGCACCGATGAGCAGCGAGAGCGCCAAGGCCAGGATGCCGACGATGACACTATTCTTCGTCGCGTCCAGGACGCCGCGCGAGCCGACGAAGAACTGCATCGTCTCGGTGGAGAACTGGTTGGGGACGACGCTCTTGGGGTAGACGTAGATGGCGTCGCGCGGGCTGAACGCAGCCACGGCAATCAGGTAGATGGGCAGGATCATGAACAGCGTCAGCGCGATCATGGCGGCGTACAGGCCGACGCGGCTCATCGTCCGCCGCCGCGACCGCTGGGCCGGCTCAATGTTCAGAGGCATCTCGGCGGTGGTCATTGCCCTAACTCCTCATCACGCGTGCGCAGGGCGCGCAGGTAGAGGCCGGTGGTCAGCAGCGAGAAGACCAGAATCAGCAGGGCGTAGGCGGCGGCGACGTTGGGGTTGCGGCTGCCGCTGTACCAGTTGTACGCCTCGCTCGCCAGGACGGGCATCCGCGTCCCGGCCAGGGCCACCACGACGGCGAACACCTGGAAGGCCAGGATGGTGCGCAGGATCAGGGCGACCTGGAGGCTGGGCCGTAGCATGGGTAGCGTCACGTGCCACAGGCGCTGCCACGTTGTGGCCCCGAACACCTCGGCCGCCTCGTTGTAGTCGGGGGGGATGTGCTGCAGGCCGGCGACGACGATGACCATGACAATCGACGTGGCGCGCCACACCTCGGCGACGACGACGGCCATCAGCAAGGTGAGCGGGTGCTCGTAGCTGAGCCAGGCGAACGGGGTGTTCATGAGGCCCAGCCCCGTGAGGACGGAGTTGAGGAAGCCGCGATCACCGAAGATCGCCAGCCAGACGATGCCCGCCGCCAGGTCGGAGATACCCAGCGGGATGGTCCACAGGTAGAGGAAGAAGCTGGCGCCCCTGGGCTTGGCCTGGAGGAGCAGCCCCATGATGACGGCCAGCACGAACTGGAGCGGGACGACGGTGAGAATCAGGAGCAGCGTGTTGCGGATGGCGTCGCTGAAGTTGACGTCGCCGACCATCCGCTGGAGATACTGCGTCGTGAACTGGCCGTCCTCAGTCTGCACAGCGAGGATGAGGGCCTGGACCATGGGCCAGGCGAAGAAGATCGCCAGGAAGACGAGGGACGGCGCGAGCAGCAGGAACGGCGCGGCCGAGTTCAGCGACCAGCGTCGGGGGCGCGGGGCCGCTCCCTCCTGGAGGCTGTCGGGCGTCAGGACGTCGGCGGGCGGGCTGGGCAGAGCCATCGCATCCTCCGCAACAATCAGACAGAATCAACAAGCATCTTGGAACACGGATAGCGCGGAAGGACACGGAGGACACGGAAGAAGACGGCGCTCTGACAAAGGTCTTCCGCGTCTTCCACCCCGTTCCGCGCGCTCCGTGTTCCAACACTCTCTCCGCGCTCTCTGCGTCGTCGGCGGTGAGGCCGTCTCCTACTTAATCTTGCACGGGCCGTCGCCGACCGGGTCGGGCGCCCAGCATGGGGCCTTGGTGTCGTCCAGAATCTGCTGCGCGATCTTGGCCTGCTCTTCGAGCACCTTGGCCGGGTCCTCGCCCTTGAGCACGATGCGAGTCAGTGTGTCCTGGTAGACCTTGTTCCACTCGCCACCCTTCGCGCCGAGGCCGACGGGCAGCAGCGACTGGATGGCGTTCTTGGCGTTGGCCTGCTTGGCGACGGCCTCGGCTTCGAGCTTGACGCCGGCTGGGATGTCGGCAGGCAGCGGCGCGTCGACGACGGGGTAGAAGCCCAACTCACGAGCGACGGCGATCTGCGTCTTGGGCTGCGTCAGGTAGTCGATGAGCGCCTCAGCCGTCGCGCGGTCGGGACCGTTCTTGGGCAGACCCAGGCCAAGGACGACGGGCATGTGGCCCAGCCCCTTCGGGCCAGACGGCGCGGGGAAGGTGACATAGTCGTCGGGCTTGTCCTTGAGCGCGTCGATGAGGCGGGCGACGTGGTCGAAGGCAATCCAGACCTCACCCGACTTGAGCGGCTCCTGCATGAAGTCGTAGTTGGTCGAGGCCGGGTTGACGTACTGCCACATGTCCTTGAAGTCGGTCCACATCTTGACCGCGTCGGCGCTCTTGAAGTTGGTCACCGGCTGGCCGGTGTACGACGGGTACAGGAAGCCCTGGGTGAAGCGGTGCATCAAGCCCTTCGGCCCAGCCGGGAAGCCCAGCTTGCGCTCGCCGGTGGCCTTCTGGACATTGGCCGCCCACTGCTTCAACTGGTCATACGTCAGGCTGTCGACGTTCGCGCCTTGCGGCAGGTACTGCAGGGCCTTCTTGTTGGCGACCATGATGTACGTCGCCTGGGCCCAGGGGATGTAGTACTGCTTGTCCTTCGTCCCCATCTTAATCAGCTCGACAAAGGTC
>CAZLBQ010000646.1:0-3255 GCA_964557745.1 uncultured Anaerolineales bacterium | reverse complement strand
AGCAGAAGGAACGCTTCCTCAAGCGCTTCACCGGCGACAAGCCGACCTGGGGCGCGATGTGTATGACCGAGCCGCAAGCCGGCTCGGACACGTCGGCCATCCGCACCACGGCGGTCCGCGACGGCGACGAGTGGGTACTCAACGGCACCAAGGTCTACGTCACGTCAGGCCACAAGGCGCTCAAGGACTCCAACGGCCTGGTGGTCGTGTGGGCGACGGTGGACCCGAAGGCGGGGCGCGCGGGCATGAAGCCGTTTGTGGTCGAAGCCGGCACGCCGGGCGTCGAGATTATCAAGCTCGAAAAGAAGATGGGCATCCGCGCCTCCGACACGGCGATGATCGTCTTCGACAACGCCCGCATCCCGCTGGACCACATCCTGGGTAGTGCCGAGGTTCTGAATAGCAAGGACCACCCGGAGGGCTTCCGGGGCGCGATGAAAACCTTCGACGCCACGCGCCCGATTGTCGCCGCCAGCGCACTCGGTATCGCCCGCGCCACCATTGAGTATGTCAAGGACATCCTCAAGAAGGAAGAGGGCATCGAGATTCGCTACGACGTGCCGCGCCACAAGCTGACCGCCGTGGAGCGCGACGTGATTGATATGGAGGCGCAGCACAAGGCGGCCTGGCTGCTGACGCAGAAGGCGGCCTGGATGATGGACCAGGGGCTGCCCAACACCCTCGAAGCCTCGGAGTGCAAGGTCAAGGCCGGCGAGGCCGTGACCAAGATCACCCAGAAGGCCGTCGAGATTCTCGGCCCGCTCGGCTACTCCCGCGACCACCTGGTCGAGAAGTGGATGCGCGACGCCAAGATCAACGACATCTTCGAGGGCACGGGCCAGATCAACCGCCTGGTCATCGCCCGCCGTATCCTCGGCTACACGAGCAAGGAACTGCGGTAAGAGGTCGCCCCTCACCCCCTTCTCGCCGCCGTCGCGCTACAGACTGACGCCGACGGCGGCTCCCCCCTCTCCCCTCGTGGGAGAGGGGGAACCAGATCGACACAGGCTGCGCTGTTTGACGGCGCGGCCTGTGCGCTTTACAATGGTGAGTAGCTGTCACCCCGAACGAAGTGAGGGGTCTCCTCTGGAAACGCTGGCAGAGCAAATGCCGCGCTCCGCTCGGCATGACCGTCGTAGCGATGATGGGAATTCAGGAGAGGCTTATGGACACCGCGCCGACAGCCGTGCTCGCGCCGCCCGCGCCCGAGCGGCTCAAGATGACCTACGAGGAGTATCTCGCCTGGGTCGATGAGGACAAACACGCCGAGTGGGTCGAGGGGGAGGTCATTGTCCACATGCCGCCGAACATCCGTCACCAGGACATCACCACGTTCCTGACCACGCTGCTCCGCCTGTTCGTCGACTTCTTCCGCCTGGGCGTCGTCCTGGCCGCGCCGACCGAGATGCGCCTGACGCCCACTGGTCCGTCGCGCGAACCCGACATCCTGTTCGTCGCCCAGGCCCACCGCGCCCGCCTCGCCGCCCAGCGCCTCGACGGCCCGGCCGACCTGGTCATCGAGATTGTGTCCGACGAGAGCGTCAACCGCGACCGCGTCGAGAAGTTCTACGAGTACCAGGGCGCGGGGGTGCCCGAGTACTGGCTGTTCGACCCGCGCCCCGCCACGCAGCGCGCCGACGTCTGGAGCCTCGGCCCCGACCGCCGCTACCGCCCCCTCCCCATGGACGACGCGGGCCGCTACCACTCCGTGATCCTGCCCGGCTTCTGGGTGCGCGACGCCTGGCTGACCCAGGACCCCCTCCCCGACCCGCTGACCGCCTTCGCCGAGATCGTCGGCCTGCCCGACGACGTCCTGGCCCGCCTGCGCGCCCTCGCCCAGCCCCCCCGCGAACCGTAGCCTATGCCCAGCCTCTCGCCGCAAGACTTTGTCGCCAAGTGGCGGCAGACGACCGTCAAAGAACGCTCCGGCTACCAGGAGCACTTCATCGACCTGTGCCGCCTGGTCGGCGTCAAGACGCCGGTCGAGGACGACCCGACCGGCACGCGCTACACCTTCGAGGCCGGGGCCAACAAGCAGGCGGGCGGCCAGGGCTGGGCCGACGTCTGGAAGCGCGGCTACTTCGCCTGGGAGTACAAGGGCAAGCACGCCAACCTGGACAAGGCGTACCAGCAGTTGCTCCAGTACCGCGAGGCGCTGGAGAACCCGCCGCTGCTCGTCGTGTCCGACATGGACCACATTGTCGTCCACACCAACTTCACCAACACCGTCAAGCAGGTCTACACCCTGCGCCTGGACGACCTGCTGACGCCCGACGGCCTGCGCCGCCTGCGCGACGTGTTCACCAACCCCGAGGCGTTCAAAGCGCCCCAGACGCCCGAAGGCGTGACGCGCACCGCCGCCGAGCAGTTCGCCCACCTGGCCGAGGGGCTGCGCCGCCAGGGCGCCGACGCCCACGCCGCCGCCCACTTCCTCATCCGCCTGCTGTTCTGCCTGTTCGCCGAGGACATCGACCTGCTGCCCACGGCGGCGTTCACCCGCCTCGTCCAGAACCTGCGCGGCCGGCCCGACCAGTTCGCCCAGGCGCTGCGCCAACTCTTCGCCGCTATGGCCACAGGCGGCGTGTTCGGCTACGACGTCATCCGCCACTTCGACGGCGGGCTGTTCGACGACGCCCAGGTCCTCGACCTGGACCGCGCGGGCCTCGACACCCTCCACGCCATCACCGGCCTCGACTGGTCGAGCATCGAGCCGTCGGTCTTTGGCACGCTGTTCGAGCGCAGCCTGGACCCCAGCAAGCGCGCCCAGCTGGGCGCCCACTACACCAGCCGCGACGACATCCTGCTCATCGTCGAGCCGGTGCTGATGGCCCCGCTGCGCCGCGAGTGGGCCGCCGTCCAGGCCCAGGCCCGCGACCTGGCCGCCCGACGCGACGCGGCGAGCGGCGGCCAGCGCACGCGGCTCCAGGGCGAGTTGACGGCCCTGGTCATGGGCTTCGCCGACCGCCTGGCCCAGGTCCGTGTCCTCGACCCGGCCTGCGGCAGCGGCAACTTCCTGTACGTCGCCCTCAAGCAATTGCTCGACCTGGAGAAAGGGGTCAGGGCGTTCACCGGCGAGGTCGGCCTGAACCCCTTCTTCCCCCGTGTCTCGCCCGCCCAACTCTTCGGCATCGAGATCAACGAGTACGCCCACCAGCTGGCCCAGGCCACGGTCTGGATTGGCTACCTCCAGTGGCTCCACGACAACGGCTACGGCTTCCCCAGCGAACCCATCCTCAAGCCGCTGGACACCATCCG
>CAZLBQ010000645.1:0-3266 GCA_964557745.1 uncultured Anaerolineales bacterium | reverse complement strand
CGAAGATGCCGATGAGGCCCAGTTCCTCGGCCATGACGGAGAAGATGTAGTCGGTATAGCGCTGGCGCAGGTAGTGGAGCTGGCTCTGCATGCCGCGCCCGTAGCCCTGGCCCAACCAGCCGCCCGAGCCGATGGCGATGAGGGCCTGGATGGTGTTGTAGCCCCCGCCCGACGCGTCGGACGCGGGGTCCAGGAAGGTGATGATGCGTTTGAGCTGGTAGTCTTCCAAGAAGCGCAGGCTGATGGGCACGATGGCCAGGCCCGCGATGCTCAGCCCGCCCAGGTGCCAGATGCGCATGCCGGCCATGAAGGCCATGACGAACCAGATAGGGGCGAGGAGGAGCGCGCCCCCCAGGTCGGGCTGGACGACAATGATGGCCATCGGCAACAGGGTCAGGCCGATGGAGGCCAGGACGTGGCGGATGTCGCGCATGTCGTGGTCGGCCATGTACTTCGCCAGCACGATGACCAGCATGAGCTTGGCGTACTCGGTGGGCTGGACGCGAAAAGAGCCGAGGTCAAAGGAACTCTGCGCGCCACCATAGGCGCGGCCCAGGACGAGCACCAGGGCCAGCGACGCCAGCAAACCGATGTAGACCAGGCGAGAGAACCGCCCCCAGAGGCGATAGTCGATGACGGCGCCGGCGATGAACGCCGCCAGACCGACGGCGGCGTAGATGACCTGGCGGTTGAAGCGGCCCTCGTAGAACGAGTTCATCTCGACACCGCGAATGACCCAGCTGCCAAATGCGGTCAGCGCCAGCATCGTCAGCAGGAGCAGCCAGTCAAAGCGGCGAACCAGCTTCCAGTTAATCATAGCCTAATTCTACCCCCGCCCCCGCCCCCTGACAACTTATGGAGAAGCGTGAGCGCCCTTTGGACAAGTTCTACCTCTACACGCTCGTCACGACGTCCACGAGGCGGCCGCTGGGCCAGTCGAGGACGACGAAGGAGGGCAGGTCGAGCCGCTGCCAGAGGTCGAAGCCATCGACGCCGGCCAGGTGGGCGACGAGAAGGGAAATGACCGTGCCATGAGCGACCAGGGCCATAGTCTGGTCTGGATATTGCTCGGTCACGACGGCCACTGCCGCCTGGAAGCGGGTGAGCGCGGCGTGGGCCGTCTCTCGGCCAAAGACCAGTTCGTGCGGCCGGGCAAAGAAGTCGGCCACGACCGCCTCGAACTCCGCTCGGCCCAGGAAAGGAACGCCCGTGCGGTCGTGCTCGTGGAGGTCGAGGGCGCTGACGACGGGGAGGCCCAGGTGGGCAGCGACCAGCGCGCCGGTCTCGGCGGCCTTCGGCTCGCGGCTGGTGACGACGACCTGGGGCGCGTACGGGGCGAGGCGCTCGGCCAGCGCGGAGCAGCGTCGCCGTCCTGCCTCCGAGAGGCGCCACTGGGCGGCCGGGACACGCGCATCTGTTTGCACACTTGAGTGTTTTATCAGAAGGAGGGTTATCATCACGCGGTAACGTCCGTCAGTTTGTCTGTAATGCCCGCTCGCTCCACTTGACGTGGGGTGTAACGGTTATATAATCAAGCCCAGATGGTCTGGGCCGAACGCCGTCCGGTGGGGACGCGCGGACATTCGTGGGAGGTGAGGTATGCCAGAGTTTGAGCGCGAAGTCGAAGTCGATGTGCCGGTCGAGACCCTGTGGCAAATCCTGATTGACACGTCGAAGTGGCCGCAGTGGTTTCCGGGTATCCAGAGCGTGAGTAACCTGACCGGCATGCAGGTCAACGGCACGTTTGAGTGGACCGATGGCCAGCGCAGCGGCACGGCTACTATTACTCAATTCGTCCCCAACGACCGTCTGATGATCGTGACCAAGATGGGCAACGACCAGGACTCGCATCTGTTCCGCGTCGGCGCCAAGCACGGTCTACTCGGCATGGGTGGGCATGGCTCCTGGATCAATTACGTGCTGGATACGATGACGGGCGGCGGTATCCTGGCCGACATGATCGCGGGCGGTAATCCTAAGGACGCGCTACGCGTCAAGGGGACCCTCGACCACTTCAAGGCGCTCGTCGAGCAGTACGGCGGCCATCGCTAAGCCAGAGGCCCGGAGTTCTCCACAGGTTGTCCCTTGTGACCGCCACCGTGACGGTCGCAAGTCACATCATCTTTATCGTTCCGTCGTACGGTATACCAAAGGAGGCACTCATATGGGCTGGTTCGCAACACTTGTCGTCGGGGCCATCGCGGGCTGGCTCGCCAGTCTGCTCATGAAGAGCGGTGGCAGCCTGATCATGGACATCATCCTGGGGATCGTGGGCGGCTTCGTCGGCGGCTTCCTGTCGCAACTGCTGCTCGGCGTGAACCTGATGTCCGGCATCAACATCACGAGCATCCTCACCGCCTTAATCGGGGCGATTGTCGTGATCTTCATCGGCCGCTTGTTCACTCGCCGCGCTTGACGCAGCCCCCACAACTGCACAGTACGACAAGCGAAAGAAGAGGATGGCCACGGCGCCATCCTCTTCCTCTTGTGACAAGCTCTGCTTACTCGACAGGTTTGGGCGGCGCCGGGCGGGTGCGGCGCGTCGGCGGGCGGGAGAGAGCGCCCTCGCGGGCGCGCAGGACCGGTATATCGGCCACCACGCGGTGGAAGCCGCGCCCCTGGGAGACGTTGATCTGAATACCCGAACGGTCAATCTCGACATGCTCCGAGATGCTGCGGATGATGTCGTCTTTGAGAATCTCGAGTAGGGCCGGGCTGATGTTGGTGCGGTCCGACGTCAGGACGACCTGGAGGCGTTCTTTGGCAATCTGCCCACTCGCCGGTTCGGGCCGACCGAGGAGACGATCCAGAAAACCCATCTTAGTCTCCTTCGCCGCGCAGCCAGCGGCCCAGGCGCGCCATGAAGCCCACCTGGACTTCAGGCTCCTGCAGGGGCACATCCTCGCCCAGCAGGCGGCGGGCGATCTCGCGGTAGGCGGTCCCCGACGGCGAGTGGTTGTACAGCGCGACGGGCGCCCCCTTGTTGGTCGAGATGATGATGGCCTCGTCGTCAGGGATGATGCCAATCAGGTCGATGGCGAGGATGTCCAGGACGTCGTCCTTGCTGAGCATGTCGCCCCGCTGGACCATGGCCGGCTTGAGGCGGTTGATGATGAGGCGCGCCGGGCCTTTCTCCTCGGCCTCGACCAGCCCGATGATGCGGTCGGCGTCGCGGACGGCGGAAACCTCGGGCGTGGTGACGATGAGGACTTCGTCGGCGGGGGCGACGGCGTTCTTGAAGCCCTGCTCGATGCCGGCCGGCGAGT
>CAZLBQ010000644.1:0-3273 GCA_964557745.1 uncultured Anaerolineales bacterium | reverse complement strand
GAGGATGTCCCGCGCAACCTTCTGGAGATTCGGGGTTACATTCGGGGGCTGGTCGAGGCGCGCCGTCATGCGCCCGGCGACGACTTGCTCAGTGTACTAACGGCCGCCGACCAGGACGACCGCCTCAGCGAGGCCGAACTCCTGGCGACGTGTGTCACGCTGTTCGTGGCGGGCCACGAGACGACGACCAACCTCATCGGCAACGGCTTGTACGCCCTGCTCACCCACTCCGACCAACTGATGCGCCTCAAGGCCCAGCCCGACCTCATTGACACGGCGGTCGAGGAGTTGCTGCGCTTCGACACCTCAGTCCCACGCGGCTGGCGTATCGCCCGCGAGGACGTGGCGCTGGACGGCCACCTCATCCGGCGCGGCGACATGGTGCTACCCATGATCAGCGCTGCCAACCGCGACCCGGCCCAGTTTTCTGACCCCGACCGCCTGGATATCACGCGCCAGGAGAACCGCCACCTCGCCTTTGGCTACGGCATCCACTTCTGCCTGGGCGCGCCGCTGGCCCGCCTCGAAGCGCCCATCGCCCTGTCCAGCCTGCTGGGTCGCTTCCCCGACCTGCGCCTGACCGGGGAGCCGCTGCGCTGGCGGCGCGACGTCGCGCTCCGCGGACTGCTCGCCCTGCCCGTCGCGCTGTCTTGACTTTCGTTCTGCCCTGGCTAGACTCCTATACACCATGCCAACGCTCAGCCGCTGCTATGGGGTCTGCCTAAATGGTCGAAGTCAAGCAAGTGACGGTGCTTGAGGGGTTTCGAGTTCTGCTTGAATTCTCGACCGGGGAACACAAGGTCGTCGATCTTGAGCCGCTGCTGCGCGGCCCTATCTTCGCGCCCTTGAAGCAAGACCCGGCTCTGTTCCGGGCTGTGCGTGTGGATGAGGAGCTAGGCACGATTGTATGGGACAACGGGGCGGACATTGATCCCGACGTCCTCTATGGCTCGCATGTCCCCGCGTGGATGGAGTCAGAGACTGTCAGTTAGTTGATGAAGGCGTATTGGAATGGAGCTGAAGGTGGAAGTAGTCCACAGCGAGGCCGAGCGGCGGTTCGAGGCGCGCGTCGACGGCCACCTCGCCGTGCTTGAGTATACGTCCAGGCCGGGCGTGATTCTATTTACCCACACGGGCGTTCCGGAAGCCATCGAGGGCCAGGGCGTCGGCAGCCAGTTGGCCGAGGCGGGGCTGGCGTATGCCCGCGCTCAGGGGCTGCGCGTGGTCCCGCTATGCGCCTTCGTCGCGGAGTACATCGACGGCCACCCGGAGTATCAGTCACTTGTCGAAACGCGCTAACGGGACAAGACATCGGAACGGGAGAGGAGCGAGCGATGGCAACCGTGGTGACGGTGGGACAGGCGAAAGAGCGCCTGGAGGAGTTGTTAGCTGACCTGAAGCCCGGCGAGGAAATGACCGTTGTGGACGAGAGCGGTATACCAATGGCTCGCGTGACGTCTCTCAAAGACGAGATGCCTGTCAAGAAGCTCAGCCCTGAGGAGTGGATGGCACAATGGACAGCTCTGGCGCAGGAGATCGGCGAGGCCTGGATCGGTGATAAGAGCGCGCTTGAAGAACTATCGGAGATGAGGCGGTGAGCTTGACGGTCGATGCGAGTGTTTTTGTGGCCTCCGCTCGCCCCCAAGAGCTTCAGTACGCGCTAAGTTCGCTGTTTCTTCAACAAGTCCAGCCACAGAATGTAAACCTATTCTGCCCGGCTCTCGTCCTCGCCGAGGCATCTGCTGCCATAGCGAGACGAGTGGGCCGACCTCGGCTTGCCGAAGAAATGGTCGTCTTTATTGAAACCTTTCCTGCTCTATCCTTGGTGTCACTCGATGCCCCACTCTGTCGACGAGCTGCTCACATCGCGCGCATGCACCGTCTGAGGGGCGCTGATGCTGTTTATACTGCTGTTGCAGAGGCACAAGCGACTACACTCGTAACCTGGGATATTGAAATGCTCCGGCGTTCCTCGCGCGTCGTCCCTACAATCACGCCAGACGCCTGGTCATCTCAGCATCCTTAACTTCAATTCAAAAACAGAAGTCTGGATGCCTATCCCCACTGTTCTCCACAACCAACACGCGGCCCGGTCCCTCAAGCGCGGCTTCGACAAGGTAGCCGACTTGCTGGCCCTGACCCTCGGCCCCACAGGGGGCCACGTTGTCTCGGCCCACAACATCGACGGCCGGCCAGAGATTCTCACCGACGCCGCAACCATCGCCCGCCGCATTCTCCAACTGCCCGACCGCGCTGAGGACGTCGGCGCGATGCTGGCGCGCAACCTGGCGTGGCGGATGCAGACGCGGGCCGGCGACGGCAGCGCGACCGCCGCGGTGCTGGCTCAGGCGCTGCTCGATGAGGGCCACCGCCTGGCGGCGGCGGGCGCCAACGTCGTGGCCCTGCGGCGCGGCATCGACCGCGGGGCGCGAGCAGCCCTGGCGGCCCTCCAGGCGCAGGCGCGGCCCGTGGTGAACCAGGATGACCTGACCCTCATCGCCTACGGCGTGACGTTCGATGCCGACCTGAGCCGTGTCCTGGGCGAGATGGTCTATCGCCTCGGCGCCGACGGCTACATCACCGTCGAGGACTACGTCGCGCCTTACCTGGCGCGCGAGTACCTGGACGGTGGGCGCTGGGCGGGCCGCTACGCCTCACCCTACTTCATTACCGACGTAGCCGCCCAGCGCGCCGTCCTCGACGGCTGCCAAGTCGCCCTGGCCGCCATGACCGTCGAGCGCGCTGACGACGTCCAGCCGCTGCTCGAACTGGCCGCTCGGCTGGAGGGCCAGCCCCTCGTCCTCATGGCCGAGAGCATCCAGGGCGCGGCCCTGGCCGCGCTCGTGCTCAATCACCAGCGCGGCGCGGCGCGCCTGCTGGGCATCAACTTGAGCAACCCGCCTGCCAGACGCCTGGCCGACTTTGAGGACCTGGCCGTGCTGACGGGAGCCACAGTCCTCTCGCCCGACGTCGGCCGCCCGCTGAGCCGCGTGACGGGGCGTGACCTGGGCGCAGCGCGCCAGGTGTCGGCGAGCGCCGACGAGGTGATCGTCGTGGGCGACGGGGGGCAGGCGGCGCGGATCCAGCAGCAGGTCGCCGTTCTCCAGACGCGGGCGGCCCGCCTGCCGGAGACAGACGACGAGCGCGCCTTCCTGCGCCAGCGCCAGGCGCGGCTGGCCGGTCAGACCGGGACGCTCAAGATTGGCGCGTACACCGAGGCCGAGCGCGCCATCATCCGCCAGCGCGCCGAGAAGGGGCTGCGGACCCTGCCGC
>CAZLBQ010000643.1:0-3286 GCA_964557745.1 uncultured Anaerolineales bacterium | reverse complement strand
GCCCGCTCGTCGCAATCTCGATGATGACGCCGTCTGGGTCGGTGAAGTAGATGGACGTGAAGTAGTGGCGGTCCAACGGGCCGTCCACCGCGAGGCCCAGGTCGGTGAGGCGGCGCTTCCACTTGAGTAGGCCGTCGTAGCTCTCGACAGTCATGGCGAAGTGGTGCGTGCCGCCGATGCCCCAGTGGCCCTTGGGCGCGTGCGGCCACTCGAAGAAGGTAATGGCCGTGCCTGGGCGGCCCACCTCGTCCCCAAAGTACAGGTGGTAGCTGCCGGGGTCGTCGAAGTTGACCGTCTTCTTGACCAGCCGCTGGCCCAGGACTTTGGTATAGAAGTCCACGGTGCGTTGAGCGTTCGCGCAGACCAGGGTAATGTGGTGGAGGCCGAGGACCGTCATTGTTGCTCCTGTTCACAGCGTTCCACGACTTGCCGAAGGATAGGCAGCGGCTGCGCGCCCACGACGAGATACTTGTCGTCGAAGACCAGCGCGGGGACGCCCGTTAGTCCGTAGGCGTGGGCCTGCCGCACGTCGGCCAGCATCGCCCGCTTGTACTCGGCGTCGTCCAGCGCGGCCAGAAACGCGGCGCGGTCCAGCCCGACCGACGCGGCCAGGTCGGCCAGCGTGTCCAGGTCGCTGATGTCCTGTCCCGCCATCCAGTACGCGTGGAAGACGGCGTCGTGGTAGGCGTTGCCCTGGCCCTGGGCCTTGGCGTACTGCTCACCAATGAGAGCCGGGCGCGTGTTGATGCCAAACGGCCCGATGTTGAGTTCCAGGCCGTAGTCACGCCGCGCCCGCGCCAGCAACTGGGGCCGGGCGTTCTCGATATACGCCTTGAACTCGGCGGGCATGGGCGGCGAGCCGGGCGGGCGCAACTCGAAGGCGCGCCAGGCGATGGTCAGCGGATGCTCCTGCTGTAGACGCTCCAAACTGGAGCTAACCAGAAAACAGTACGGTCAGGCAAAGTCAGACCAGATTTCGATTTGCGTTGTCACATTGGCTCCTGCTGGTTACGAAAAGAGGGCAGTGACAGGGACGCTGAAGCCCGGGAGCACGTCCTCTCCATCTAAGACGTCGTTGACGCTCAGAATCCTGACCTCACTCAGCGAGCGGTAGACGGACACCGTGTGGTCTGCCGGGTCCGCCACCCACACCAGCCGCACGCCGATGGCGAAGTACTCGCGCAGCTTCTGCTTGACCTCGCTCCGGCGGTCGTCAGGCGACATCACCTCGACCACTAACTCCGGCGCGACATCGAGATAGCTCTTGGATGTAACCTGGGCCAGCCGTTCGTGGGAGATGCAGATCACGTCGGCCCCGCGCACGGTATCCGGGTTGCGCCGCGTGTAGATGCCGACTTCACCGACCAGCACCTGTCCCAGTTGATGAGCATCGACAAAGCCGCCGACATACTGACCAAAGCGCCGCTCAACCCCGCCGTGCAGCCACCCGGTCGGGCTTTTCATGATGATCTCCCCCGCCACCAACTCGCAGCGCTCGATGTCGCCCATCGCCGCCAGCATCTCGCCGCTGACGTGCTGCCCGACCGTAGCCGTCATGGCTTACTCCCTGTACAAGGTCACGCCGCGCAGCAAGAGGGAGGTATCCACGCTGACCACGTGGACATTGCTTGTACGGTAGCACTGCTCAATGAATTGAACGGCGGCGCGGCGATTGAGCGCACCGAGAGCATTGCCAACCTCCAGCAAGACGGCTTCGGTCCCCCAGACCTCGGCCGCGGCCTGGACGCGTGGCAGAAGCGCTCTCGCCCGGTCATGATACTGATCGCGCCCATTCAGCAGAGCTTGCACGAACACGGTATCGAGCAAGAGGCGGTCACCGCTCATGGCTTGGCGTCGTCATTACGACGTGAGGTGCCGTACAGATAATGGTCGTGCTCGCTCGCCCAATCGGATGGCGCTTCAACGGCGCCCGATAGTCTTGCCAGAGTCTCCCAGACATCACCGGCGTCGCTTTCCGCCTCGTCTTGGATCGTCAAGATGTAGCGCTTGTTCGGTTCCAGGTCAAGGGGCGACTCTGGCCGCAGCACACCTTCTTCAAATATCGCACTGACCGTTTTGATCATGTGCCCCTCCCGCCTCGTCGAGCGGCCCGCAGCATCTTCGATGTCGAGCATCCATTCGACGCAAGCCAAAGCGGCTACGGTTCCGCCTGCTCGCCGCGGGCCTCATCCAGCTTCTCGTTGAGCACATTGTAGTGCTCCGGGTACTGGCCCGTGTAGCGTAGGAAGTTCGGGATGGGGTAGCGGATGCCGCCCTGGTGCGTCCCCTCCAGCCCCTCGATGATCTCGCCAAACCACGACGCGGGCACGGCGAACGCCATCTCGTGCTCCTCCGTCTGCGCGAACACACGGTCGCCGTAGCACGGCAGGACGACGTTGGGCTTGTCCTTTTGCATCGTCGTAATCACCGCGTCGGCGCAGTCGATGCGCCCGGAGAACGACGCCTCCAGCCGCCCGCCCGTCTTCCACAGCGCCGCCGTCACCAGCCGCATCACCTGCGCCGACGTCCCGTATATCAGGACCACGTCCGGCTCGAAGCTGCAGCGGTGCAACGGGGCCAGCACGATGTACTCATACGCGCGATACGGGAACTTGTCGACCGCCGCCTCCGTCATCGCCCCCGCCGCCGGCGTCGCGGTGTACATCCCAGCGCACGCGTGGCCTTGCTCGTAGAAATCGACGCGCGGCGCGAAGCCGAACACGGCCTTCGCCAGTGGGCACGACAGGTCCTCGACGCCGATGGCGATGGGCCAGCCATAGCGCCGCGCCAGCGCGAAGCCCTGG
Organism: uncultured Anaerolineales bacterium; assembly: GCA_964557745.1. GTDB lineage: Bacteria > Chloroflexota > Anaerolineae > Epilineales > JAHCIE01 > JAHCIE01. Next base: position 482 of record CAZLBQ010000643.1, on the reverse strand, counting down.
CAGATGGCCGTCTGGAAGCCCATATCCGCCGCCGGCCGCCGGGTCTTGGGCGGTAGCGCCTCGCCAGGGCGGACCATCTTGACGGCGATGGGGAACGTCGCCGGGCGGATATGCTTGTCAATCGCCGCTGCGAACTGGGACACACTCACCTGGGTTGCCGTCATCATCCATCCTCCTCGCGTGTCGGTCACACGCGGCTTGAATAATAGCACAGGTGACGGGCGAAGTGTTAGGCGCGGTTGGAAGAGTCTGGACAGAATGGACAGAATGGGGGGGAGGGAGGGCAGCGGTCAGGCAGAAGCGTCCAGGGCGGCCAGGTTGGCGCGCAGTATTCGGGTGGTCGGGTGGTCTTTGCCGAGTGACTGCTCGGCAATGCGCAGGGCGCGCTCGTGGTGGGCGCGGGCGGCGGGCAGGTCGCCCTGGGCGCGGAGGACTTCGGCGAGGTTGTTGAGGGAGGTGGCGGTGTCGGGGTGGTCGGGGCC
>CAZLBQ010000642.1:0-3293 GCA_964557745.1 uncultured Anaerolineales bacterium | reverse complement strand
CTCACGCGTCCGGGTGTTGCGCCAGGGCGAAGAGGTCCACGACGGCCGCATCGCCTACGTCTACCTGATCTACGGCGTCCACCATGCCCTCAACGCTGTCACCGAGAGCGAGGGCTTTCCGGCTGCCGTCCTCATCCGCGCCATCGCGCCCGACGAGGGGCTGGCGGTGCTGCGGGCGCGGCGGGGCGGGCGTCCCGACGCTGAGTTGACCAACGGGCCGGGCAAGCTATGCCAGGCGCTCGGCATCGACCTGGGCCTGAACGGCGTAGACCTGACCGAGTCGCCCGACCTCTTCATCGAGGCCGACGTGGCTGTCGATGAGACACAGGTGAAGCGGACGCCGCGTGTTGGGGTGGGCGGTGACGACCGGGCCAAGAGCGCCCTGTGGCGGTTTGTGCTACAATGACCAAACGCCACATCGCCCTGATTGGGTTTAGCACCACGGGAAAATCGACCGTCGCCCAGCGCCTCGCGGCTCGCCTCGGCTGGAACGCCCTCGACACCGACCAGGTCATCGTGGCGACGGCGGGACACCCCATCCATGCGCTGTTCAAACGCGAGGGCGAGGTGGCGTTCCGCCAGCGGGAGGCGGCGGCGCTCCAAGCAGCGCTGGCCGGCGAGTGTAAAGTCATCGCCACCGGGGGTGGCATCGTCACCCTGCCCGACAATCGCGCGGCCCTGGCCGACAGCGCGTATCGCGTCTGTCTCACGGCCCGCCCTGAAACGGTTGTGGCGCGCCTCCGCCATGCCGCGCCGAGCGAACCGCGTCCCTTGCTCGACGCGCCCGACCCCCTGGCGCGAGTTCGGGAGTTGCTGGCGCGCCGCGAGGCCCTCTATGGGGACGCCGACCTGGTCGTCGACACCGACGAGCGAACGCCCGACGACGTCACGCAGATTATTCTCGACTGGTTTCAGCAGATCTCTTCCGCTTCGGTTGGTTTGACCGGCGCGGGCGGGGAGTAAGGACCCTCCATGTACGCATTCCATATCTCGCGGCGCGCCCGCGACCGCTATCAGTTTGACGATAGCCTCTTCTCGCTGCGCGGTAACGTCCTCTTCGCCAACTTCCACGCCGCCCGTGTCTTCGCCCAGCGGATTAACGAGCGGCGCGACGTGGTCAACTTCCCGGAGCAATCCGTCTCGCCGGGCGAGATCAACGCCATGGGCCTCATTGACGAGGTTCTCCACCTCGTCGTGCGGGCCTACCGCGCTGAGATGGCCCCCGACATCATGCAGAATGCGCTGGCCTATCTGGCCGACAACGTCGGCGCGGACGCGACGGACCGCCTGTTGCGGCGCTTCGTCGATGAGTTCCCGCCCGTCGCCGTCTATCGCCGCCAGACCACCGTCAACGACTATCTCAACGGCGTCACCGACGGTGTCCCCAACCGCGAGATCGCCCTCGAAGAGATGGTCATGCTGTGGGTAGCGAACCAGAACCCGGCCTTCGCCCTCTACCGCGAGCTGTTCGACGATAGCCCGCTGCGTCAGGACCCGGCCTACCCTCGCGCCTTCGCCAACCTGCACGCTTTCTTCGACGCGCACCCCATCTCGGACGGCGCCGTCGTGGCCGGCCAGCGCCCGCTCGCGGCGTTGGGCTATCGCAACCTGCTAGACCTGCTGCGCGCCCCCGCTCAGAACGCGCCCCACTCCCTGTTCGCCCAGCTGGAGTTTATCCAGCAGCGCTGGGCAGCCATCCTGGGCCGCGACCTCTACCGCCTCCTGTCGGGCCTGGACTTGCTGCGTGAGGAAGGGCTGTACTTCTTGCAGGCAGGCGGGCCGGGTGGCGGCGGCCCCGGCCCGAGCGAGGTCTACGTGTTCGCGGGCCAGGAAGCCGAGCCGGAGCGCTTCAGCGCGGACCTGGACTGGATGCCGCGTCTCGTTCTCATCGCCAAGAACACCTACGTCTGGCTGGAGCAACTCAGCCGCGCCTACGACCAGCCCATCACGCGCCTGGACCAGATTCCCGATGAGGAACTCCAGACCCTCGCGGCGCGCGGCTTCACGGGCTTGTGGCTCATTGGGTTGTGGGAGCGCAGCCCGGCCTCGCAAAGAATCAAGCAGATCATGGGCAATGAGGACGCTGTGGCCTCGGCCTACTCGCTGTTCGATTACCGCATCGCCGACGACCTGGGCGGGCCGTCCGCCTACCAGGACCTCAAAGACCGCGCCTGGCGCGTCGGCATTCGCCTCGCCAGCGACATGGTGCCCAACCACATGGGTATCGACTCGCCGTGGGTGATGAACCATCCCCACTGGTTCATCCAGCGCGGCGATGTCCCCTACCCGTCCTACACCTTCAATGGCCCCGACCTGTCGTGGAACCCCGACGTGACGATCCAGTTGGAGGACCACTACTACGACCGCACCGACGCGGCGGTGGTCTTCAAGCGCATCGACAAGCGCACCGGCGCGACCACTTACATCTACCACGGCAACGACGGGACGAGCACGCCCTGGAATGACACGGCGCAGTTGAACTATCTGATGGCGGAAGTGCGCGAGGCCGTCATCCAGACCATCCTCCACGTCGCCCGCCAGTTCCCGGTCATCCGCTTCGACGCCGCCATGACCCTGGCCAAGAAGCACTACCAGCGGTTGTGGTTCCCGGAGCCGGGCACGGGGGGCGGCATCCCGTCGCGCGCCGAGTTCGGCCTGACCCGCGCCGAGTTCGACGCCGCCATGCCCGTTGAGTTCTGGCGCGAGGTGGTGGACCGCGTGGCCCAGGAAGCGCCGGAGACCCTTCTGCTGGCCGAAGCCTTCTGGCTCATGGAGGGCTACTTCGTACGGTCGCTGGGGATGCACCGCGTCTACAACAGCGCGTTCATGAACATGCTGCGTGACGAAAAGAACGCCGAGTACCGCAAAGTCATCAAGAACACCCTGGAGTTCGATCCTGAGATCCTACGACGCTACGTGAACTTCATGAACAACCCCGACGAGCGCACCGCGGTCGACCAGTTTGGGAAGGGTGATAAGTACTTCGGGGTATGTACCATGATGGTGACGATGCCCGGGCTGACGATGTTCGGGCATGGCCAGATCCAGGGCTACGCCGAGAAGTACGGGATGGAGTTCCGTAAGGCTTACTGGGATGAGCAGGTCGATCAGGATCTGGTGGCACGTCACGAGCGTCAGGTCTTTCCCCTGGTTCACAGACGGTATCTCTATGCGGGCGTTGATGACTTCTGCCTCTACGATTTCTACACAGCCGGTGGCAGCGTCGATGAGAACGTGTTTGCCTACTCCAATCGTGCTGGGGACGAACGGTCGCTGGTGCTCTACCACAACCG
>CAZLBQ010000641.1:0-3297 GCA_964557745.1 uncultured Anaerolineales bacterium | reverse complement strand
CTGCCAACCGGCGGGCTGTACCGCGCCAGGTGAGTCGGCTCGCACGGCAGGCGGCGGAACGCATCGTAGAACTTGTCGATGTAGGTCTGGCTATCCCCGCTCGCCGTGCCGATAAAGCACACGCGGGGGCGGGGCTTGGCCGCCAGCGCCAGGATATACTGGTCGAGCAGCGGGTTGTCCGGCTCCATCGAGAAGCCGCCGCCGCCGAGCGCCACAATGTGGGACATACCCCTCCGACTTACGATACACACCCGTAGCCCTCGATGGTCTTTATCAGGTCAGCCCGTTTCAAGTGACTACCAACTCCTCGACCTTGCGAATACCTGGGATGTGACCGCCGACAATATCCTCGTACAGGTCTCTCAAGTGCTCACGCAAGTCATCGAGCGTCTCCCCCTGCGTCCAGTAGTCAGGGTAGTCCTGCAGATAGCCAAGCCACGTTCCATTGTCTTCCCAAACCACGATTCTGACAACGCTCATCCAGGCCTCCCTCACTGCAATCTGCCGAAAACTATACACCGCGCCCGTAGCCTCGTCAAAGAGGGTATTGACCCTCCAGCGGACCCGGAACATGACGAGCAGGAAGAACTCACCGTAGCAACGTCTCCACCGTTCGGTTAGCGTTAACGACGCGCTCGGCCAGGATGCGGCTGACGTAGGCGTGGAAGGCGGCCGCCGCCGCCGGGTCGTCGGCGTGCATGCGGGCCAGGTTGGCCTGGGTCAGGCGGCGCAGGACACACGCCTCGTCCGCCACCACCGACGCCGTGCGCGGCAGGCCGAGATAGAAACCCAACTCGCCAATCAGCGTCCCCGGCCCCATGGTGCGCAGCCGCAGCCGCTCCCCATTGGCCAGGTCCAACAGGACCGTCACCTGCCCTGCCTCGACGATGTACAACGCGTCGGCCGGCTCGCCTTGCCGCATGACCGTCACACCGGCCTCCACCGCCAGCGGTTCCAGGTAGCGCACGAGGGTTGTCGTCGCAATGCTGGGCGGCAAGACCACGCGTAGTTGTTCCGCCAGGGACAGCGGCTCGCCGAGCGGCGCCTGGGCCTCACGCAGAAGCTCATCCTCACACCACTCCATGCCATAGTCGAGGGTGGCAAACTGACGGAAGCCCGCGTCACCCGCCGGGGGGTAGCCCGCCATCGCCAGTTGGCGGTGGAGCGCGGGCGTGAGGTGGCTAAAGACCAGGGTCACAGCGTGGGCCTGGGCAAGTTGGCGCAACTTGGCGAAGCTCAGTCCGGCCGACGAGTCCATGCCAATGACGCGGCGGAAGTCCACGAGGACAAAGCGCGCCGTCGGTTGACCTGTGTCAGCGAGGCGGTGACGCACCTGGTCCAGCAAGCTGTGGGCAGTGCCAAAGAAGAGATACCCCTGCAAGGCGAGGGCATACACCTCGTCACCGTGGGCCTGGAGGATCTGCCGCTGGCGGGGCGAGCGGTCGACGTTGCTCTGGAACGTCGTCCCCGACAGGGTATGCTTGACGACGTTGATCTGGCTGTAGTTGAAGACAAACAGCAGGACGGCGATGACGATGCCCACCACGACGCCCGCCAGGAACTCCGTGAACGCAATGACCAGCAGGATGACCAGCACCAACCCGTAGTCGATTCGGCCCAGCTTGAACCACCCCTTGTAGACCCACTCGACCAGCAGGTCCAGGCCGAGGAACCACAGCACGCTGCCCAGCATAAAGCGCGGCGCTAGACTCAGCAGCGACGCCCCCGCCAGGAGCATGCCCGCCACCACGGCGACGACGATGACGCCAATCAGCCGGCTGCGCACGCCCAGGCGCGGCGACAGGATAGACAGGCTGAGCGCCTGGTACGCGGGCATGCCCCCCAGCAGGCCAAGCAGGAGGTTGCCCAGCCCCGCCGCGCGGAGTTCCGTGTCCAGGTCCACGTCGCGCCGCGTCGCCAGTTCGATGCCACTGGCGTTGAGCAGCAGCGCTAGGGTACTGACAATGACAACGGCGGCCAGATTGCCGACCTGGCTCCACACGAGGGGCCAGGCGACCAGCGCCCAATCGCCCGGCGTCGGCGCCTGCCACAAGCCACCGCTCGGCATGGCGCCAAACAACCAGCCGTCCGCGGTCGCCTGGGCCTGCGAGGTATGGGACACGCCGAGCCAGCCGTAGAACACCACAGCGCTCAGGGCCAGGACACTGGGGAGGATGAGGACGTGACGGATGCGCTGCACCAGGAAGACGAGTGTCGTGCCGACGGCGACGCCCGCCAGCCAGTGGGGCGCGGTATCGGCCCGCAGAAAGCGGCCCACCGTAGCGGCGTCGAGCGGGATGCCTGTCATCACGCCCAGCGCGCTGCGCGTCAGGAGCAGGCCCGTCCCGGCCAGGAAGCCGCCGAGCACGGGATAGGGGATGAAGCGAATCAGGCGCCCCCAACGGAAGCGCCCCAGGATGAAGAGCGTCGCCCCGAACATCAAGGCGGCGAGCAGCGCAGCGGCGAGAACCGTCGACCAGATTCGGTCGGGCGCGCCCGCCGCGCTCAATTCGCGGGCGATGGTCGCCGCCACCACCGCCAGCACGGCCACGACCGTCTCCTGGGTAATGCCGACAGCGGTCGGGATCGAACTCCGCAGCGTCAGCACGATGTTGAGCAGGGCGCAACTGACCAGCGCCATGCCGAACCCCCGCGCCAGCCACGGTTCGAGAGGCCCCACGAAGACGGCTGCCCCCAGCGACAGCGACAGGATGACGGCAAGCAGACCGCTGATGAGACCGGCCGGCAGGGCATGCGTCAGCTGCGCGAGAGACCCCGACGACCATAGCCGCCGCGGGGGCGCTGGGTCAGGGGGGTCGCGGGAGAGGTCGGACAGCGCGGCCATGGCAGCCTCCACGTCCTTGGGGCAACAGGAACACGACAGACCTGAGATTGTACGCGCTCCGCCTGTGCGGTCAAGCGGTCCAACTTTGCACCCGGCGGCCAGATTGGTGCTATACTTGGCGCGCAAAGGGGGGGCGGCCGCGGCGTGCCCATCACCGAGGTCAGCCTCAAGGAGCGACATGAGTCAACTCAACCCGGAGCAGGTTGCCCTCCTGCAACCCTCGCTCCAGCACATCGCCGACACCATCGCCCGCCGTGGCGGATTCGATCAGCAGGATTTAAGCGTTCTCCAATTAGGTCTGGGGATAGACGAACCCTGGGCGGGCCAGGAGCTGGACCGCTGGGTCGGCATCCTTCTGGCGGCCCGCGAGCCAGGCCGCGCCGGCCTCTCCCAGCAGGCGCTCGTCATGCGCGGCGTCGCCCCCGACGCGGCGGCCCGCGCCGTCGCCACCG
>CAZLBQ010000640.1:0-3300 GCA_964557745.1 uncultured Anaerolineales bacterium | reverse complement strand
AATTATGGCCTGGCCTCCTGACCCCGTCAAGGACTGACGGCGCAGCCCCACGGGGGGACTGCGCCGTCGAAGTGACGCCGTACCGGTCACGGCGTTACGCGTCGATGGGGGTCTCCTGCATCGCGCCGACCATCTGGGCCAGGGCGCCCTCGCGGCGGTCGAACGTCAGCTTCTCCTGGCCGTCCACCTCCGCCACGTCGATGATGACCGTGTCACCCGCCTTGTAGTCGCCGCCCAGTACCTTGCGGCTCAACGGGGCCTCGATCTCGCGGGCGATGACTCGCTTGAGCGGGCGCGCGCCGTACTCCGGATCGTAGCCTTCCTTGCCCAGCCACTCCTTGGCGGCGTCGGTCAGCTCGAGCGTGTAGTGCTGCTCGGCCATGCGCTCGGCCAGGTAGCCGACCTGCAGGTCGACGATGCGGCGGATGTGCTCCGGACCCAGGTTGTGGAAGACGATGATCTCGTCGATGCGGTTGAGCAACTCCGGCCGGAACCAGTGCTTCAACTCGCCCACCACCTTGTCGCGGAAGCCCTCGATGCTCGCCACATTGGAACTCTGCGGGCCGGTGCGGAAGCCAATCGTCCCGCCCTTGCCGCCCGCCTGGGCGAACTGCGTCCCGATGTTCGAGGTCATGATGATGACGGTGTTGCGGAAGTCCACCGTGTGGCCGTGGCCGTCGGTGAGACGCCCGTCGTCGAGCACCTGGAGCAGGACGTTCCAGACTTCGGGGTGCGCCTTCTCGATCTCGTCGAACAGCACGACCTGGTAGGGTCGGCGGCGGATGGCCTCGGTCAACTGCCCGCCCTCGTCGTAGCCGACGTAGCCGGGCGGCGAGCCGATGAGGCGCGACACGGTGTGCGACTCGCGGTACTCGCTCATATCGACACGGACCAGCGCGTCGTCGTCGTCGAACAGGAACTCGGCCAGCGCCTTCGCCAACTCGGTCTTGCCGACACCGGTGCTGCCCAGGAAGATGAACGAGCCGATGGGGCGGCGCGGGTCTTTGAGACCGGCGCGCGAGCGGCGGATGGCGTCGGCGACGGCGTTGATGGCCTCGTCCTGGCCGATGACGCGCTCGTGCAGCTTCTCTTCCATGCGCAGCAGCTTCTGGCTCTCCGCCTCCAACATGCGCGAGACGGGGATGCCGGTCCAGGAGTGGACGATCTGGGCAATGTCCTCCTCGTCCACGACCTCGTCCAGGCCCTTCTCGTCGCGCCAGCCGACGACGGCGGCCTCGTATTGCTTCTCCAACTGGATGCGGTGGCTCTTGACGCGGGCCGCGCGCTCGTAGTCGCGGCTCTGCCAGGCCTCCTCCTCCTCGGCGGCCAGCCGGGCCGCCTCGAGGCGCATCTCGCGGGTTTCCTTGGGCATCGAGTAGATGTCGATGCGCGTCTTGGCGGCGGCCTCGTCAATCAGGTCGATGGCCTTGTCGGGCAGCATGCGCTCGGTCACGTAGCGCGACGACAGCTGCACCGCCGACTCGATGGCCTTGTCGGTGATCTTGACGCCGTGGTGCTTCTCGTAGCGCTCCTTGAGGCCGCGCAGCATCTCGATGGCGTCGTCCTCGCTCGGCTCGTCGATGAACACCGGGGCCAGACGGCGCTCCAACGCCGAGTCGGTCTCGATGTGGCGGCGGTACTCGTCGAGGGTCGTCGCGCCGACGACGCGGAGTTCACCGCGCGACAGGGCGGGCTTCATCATGTTCGACGCGTCGATGGCGCCCTGCGCCGCGCCCGCGCCGACGACGGTGTGCAGCTCGTCGATGAACAGCAGAATCTTGCCATCCGACGTCTTGACCTCGTCCATGGCGGCCTTCAGGCGCTCCTCGAACTCGCCACGGAAGCGCGAACCGGCCAGCATGCCCGCCAGGTCCAGCTCGATGAGCTGCTTGCCTTCCAGGGTGCCGGGCACGTCGCCGCTGGCGATGAGCTGGGCCAGGCCCTCGGCGATGGCCGTCTTGCCGACGCCCGGCTCACCGATGAGGACGGGGTTGTTCTTGGTGCGGCGGGCCAGGATGCGCATGGTGCGCAGAATCTCGGTCTCACGGCCCACGACGGGGTCCAGCTTGCCCTCGCGGGCCAACTGGGTCAGGTCGCGGCCGTACTTCTGAAGCACCTGGCCGCGCGTCTCCGCATTCGGCTCGGTCACTTTCTGACCGGCGCGCATCTCGCGGATGGTGGCGTACAACTTATCCTTGGTAATGGCGGCCTCCGCCAGCAGCCGCGCCGACGGGCCGTTCTGGTCCTCGGCGATGGCGAGCAGGAGGTGCTCCGTCGAGATATACTCGTCTTCGAGTTGCTGGGCCTCGCGCTGGGCGTTGACGCCCACGTACTGCAAGCGCGGGGTGACATAGATTTGCTGGGGCGCGGCGCTGCCGGGCGCCATGCTGGCCTGCGCCGTGCGGAGCACTTCGTCGAGCCGACGACGCATCACCTGGGGATTGCCCCCCAGCTTCTCGATAATCTTAGGCACCAGACCATCTTCCTGCTCCAGCAAGGCCAGGAACAGGTGCTCGGTGTCGAGCTGGCTGTGCCGATAGCGCATCAGAATCTCTTGCGACCGCGCAATGGCATCCTGAGCCTTCTCCGTAAAGCGGTCAAATCGCATCATGGTGGTGTGCCTTTCGCTTCTCACGCGCCCGTGAGACTATTCAGTTGTCAGGCGTCAGGGGAGAGAAATCGACGCGGTCGTGCGCGTGTCGGGCTTCGCACCCATGGCAACTGAGAACTGACCTAACTACGTCTGTCATCGCTTCATGACACTTGAGTGCACTTCTATCAAGGTTACACCTATTAGAGCTTTGTCACACCCTGTTCTTACCTCTGAACAAGCCGCCTCGCCCGACGGCGCGAGCGAGGCGGCCAGCACACGCTGTGTCTTTTCTATACGCAAGAACAACGCCAGAGTTCCCGCGTCGTTCCGGCCTAGGGGGCAAGATAGCCCTGGGCCTGGACCGAGTAGCTCGCATACGCGAGGCTGGGGTCCGAGGTCTTGATGGAGTACGGTGATACCGCGCCGACCGGTAGAATGGTCTGGCTGGGGAAGCCACGATACACATCGACGATATTGCCGGCCGCGTCGTAGAAGGCGACCGCTAGCTGCACGGACCGCACCTCGCGCGCTTGCTCATTCTTGACCTCGCCAAAGACCTCCGGGCCGCCGTTGTCGCGGACCTGCTGGCTCAGGACCGTCACGGGCCGGTAGTCGAGATAGCCCGTCAGGTTCGAGGTGACGGACAACTCGTAGCGCGTGATGCCGGGCGGCGCACTCGCCAGCAAAGCTCTAAACGGGTTGCGCTG
>CAZLBQ010000639.1:0-3301 GCA_964557745.1 uncultured Anaerolineales bacterium | reverse complement strand
TCGATGGATGTCTTCATGCAGTGGTAGCGGACGAACTCCATGATCTGCCCGGCGAAGTCCTCACCGGCGCGGCTGCCGTAGCGGACGCCCAGAGCGTACATGATGTCGCCCAGGCCCATGATGCCCAGGCCGATGCGGCGGGCGCGGAGGGCGGCCTCGCGCAGTTGGGGCACGGCTGGCACGTACTTGTTGGCCGACACGACGTTGTCGAGGAAGTGGGTGGCCTCCTCGGTGGAGCGCTGCAGCTTGTCCCAGTCGACGCGCCGCTGGCCGTCCGCGTCGATCACATGCTGGGCCAGGTTGATGGAGCCGAGGCAGCAGTTCTCGTAAGGCCCCAACCACTGTTCACCGCAGGGGTTTGTGCTCTCTAGTTGATAGAGATGGGGGACGGGGTTAGTGCGGTTGGCGGCGTCGATGAAGAGACAGCCTGGCTCGCCGTTGTGGTGGGCGTACTTGATGATCTCAGCAAAGATCTCGCGCGCCGGCAGCGTCTTCCACACCGCCCCATCGTGGGGATTGATCAGGTCGAAATCGGAGTCGTCCTTGACCGCCTGCATGAACTTGTCGGTCAGGGCGACGCTGATGTTGAAGTTGGCGACCTGCCCCTCTTCGGCCTTGCAGCGGATGAACTCCATGACATCCGGGTGGTCCACCCGCAGCACGCCCATGTTCGCGCCGCGCCGGCTCCCTCCCTGGGCGATCTCGCCGAAGGCTTTATCGTAGACACGGAGGAAGCCGACCGGCCCGGTCGCGGTGCCGGCCGAGGTGGCGACAAAGTCGCCCTTGGGGCGCAGGCGCGAGAAGGAGAAGCCGTTGCCACCGCCCGTCTGCTGGATCAGCGCGGCGTTGCGCAGCGTCTGGAAGATGCCATCCGCTTCCTTGCCCATGTCGTCGTCGATGGGCAGGACGAAGCAGGCCGCCAGCTGGCCTAAGGGTGTGCCCGCGCCGGTGAACGTGGGCGAGTTCGGGAAGAAGCGCAGCGTCGTCAGCAGGTCGAAGAACTTGGCCTCCGTCGCCTCAAAGGACCCAAATTCCTGGTCTGGCTCGGCGACGGCGCGGCTCATGCGCTCGAACATGCCTTCGACCGTTTCGACCGGCTGACCATCCGGCCCACGCCGCAGATAGCGCTTGGTGAGGACGACGCGGGCATTGGGGGTCAACGAAATCTCGCGCTCGACGCGGGACGGCTGGGCAGGGGCGGTCTCGATCATCCGGCTATCCTCCACAAGAGAATATGGAATGAGAATGGCAACTCGGGGTTTCGCTCAGGCGGCAGGACGGGATGAGAGGAAAAGGCCGCCCGGGGCAGGCGGCTAAATCGCCAGGCGGAGCTGCCCTTTTTCCTGCGCCTCGCGCTCCTTGCGCTCTTTGAGGCGCAGGATTTCTTCGGCCCACATCTCCACATCGCGGAAGTCGCGGTAGACCGAGGCGAAACGCACATAGGCGACGTCGTCGAGACGGCGCAGCTTCTCCATGACCGACTCGCCAATCAAGACGGTATGGACCTCGCTGCGGTTCTGGCGGTACAGCTCGGCTTCAACCTCGCTGACCAGGGACTCGACGGCATCCAGGGATACGGGGCGCTTAGTGAGGGCCAGGAGGATACTACGGCGCAGCTTGTCGCGGTTGAATTCCTCACGGCGGCCATCGCGCTTGATGACCATGATATTGGCGGCGGCGAGCCGCTCGTATGTCGTGAAACGCTGCTGGCAGACATTGCACTCGCGGCGGCGGCGAATCTCGTTCCCGACCTCACGCGTGTCGACCACGCGGCTGTCGGCGCGGCAGAAGGGGCAGCGCATAGCAGTCTCCAGGAGAGCAGGAGGGAAGCGCAGGAAAAAGGCGAAAGGCAAAGCAGACCCCTACGCCGAGGATAGTGTCAACCTCAATGTAAGAGGCTCTACCCATATGTAGGGGTATAAATACAGACACTGGTACTATATATTGTGTCGTGCTGTGGGGAATAGTGTACCACAAAGCCCACCGGATTTCAAGGGACTTTGCTTAAAATCCGCCTTAAGATCCGGAATTTCACAGACAATAAGACATGGGTCTTAATTGCACGCCAGCGGGGCGGCGCAATCCTTGCCTCACCCCGCTGGCGTGCGCCACTTGCCTAATGGGCCAGCGGCGACTGCGCCCAGTGCGCCAGCAGGTCGGCCGGATCGTCGTACACACGGAGGGTATCCGGGAAGTCGGCTGTCCCCCAGCCGCCGGAGCGCAAAGCGATCATGGGGACGCCCGCTTTGCGGGCCGCCTCCAGGTCGTACGGCGTGTCGCCTAGCATGACGACGGCATGGGGCGGGTAGCCCAGGCGGTCGAGGGCGACCTCCAGGATATCCGGCTCCGGCTTCGAGTTCTCGGCGTCGCTGGACGACGTCTGGCTCTCGATCAGATCCGTCGCCCCGGCCACGCGCAGCAGCGGCTCCAGTTCGTCCGACTTGGCGGAGCTCCCGACCACGAGCTTCAAGCCCGCCTCGCGCATCCGCTGCAGCAGGTCTCGCGTGTGGGGGAAGGCGCGCAGGTCGGGAAGGTACTTCGACTTGAACATCTCACTGCGCTGCTTGCTGATAGCCTCAACCTGCGGGTCGTCGGGGGCCAGGCCCGTCACTTCGGGGACGAGCTTGTCCGCGCCCATCCCAATCAGCCGCCGTACCCGCTCGAATGGCACGTCGTAGCCATGCGCCGCCAGCGCCTCGACAAAGGCATGGGCGTGGGCGTCGTTGCTGTCGACCAGCGTGCCGTCGACATCGAGAATCACTCCCCTAAAACTCATTCTGATTGTTCCTCTATTGCGGCGGGAGACGACTGGCGGCCGGCCCAGGCCACGGCCCAGGCCAGAATGAGGGCAACCTCCGCCAGCGCGTCCAGCAGATACACGCGCGAGATGCGCCCGCGCGCTACGTATACCACGTCGATGGCCGTCAGCCCGACCGCGCTACCGACGGCCAGGACCGGAATCTCCGGCCCCTGGCGGCGGCGCAGCCCGGCCACACCCAGGGCTGCGCCAATCGCCGTAATCAGGACGCCGGCCGTCTTGACCAGCCAGCGGTCGGTCTTCGGCCCGGTGATCATCTCAAACGTCCGGATACTGACCAGCGGCCAGACGCCGGTGATGATGAAGTAGGCCGCCTGGGCGAGGGCAATCGCCCGCAGACTGGGCACAGCGGGGGGCTGGTTCTCCGCCATCGTACTGACCTCCCCTCGATCACGGCACACGAAGCGAGGCGGCCATCCCACAACGCACACAGAATGGCGTCGCCTCGCTCGTTGTGACCTGCGTCGGCTCTAGCGCTCGCTC
>CAZLBQ010000638.1:0-3308 GCA_964557745.1 uncultured Anaerolineales bacterium | reverse complement strand
GGCCGCGTCACGAGCGGCGGCGAGCCAGGCTCCGCCGTCCGCGCCCGTGAGCAGGGTGAAACAGCCGTCGACCAGGTCGAGGCTGGACACGCGCCGGCCGTCACGGACCAGCCAGACGTGGGGGAGACGCGTACCCGGCCGCCCGCTCAGGTCCAGCCCGTCGGCGGGCGCGTCTTCCGCTTCGGCGACGACGGCCGCCGAGGTGTACCGATAGCCCAGGACGGCCTTCAACTGCTCGACCAGCGGGTCCCAGCCTTCGGGCATGACGCCCGGCTGCCACTCGCCGCCGTCGTCACCGCCCTGGTCCTCGCCCTCTGGCTGCCACGGTTCCAGGCTGTCGGGCGACGGCGCGTCCATCTCCCGCACCGCCGCCGCGACGACGGCCAAGGCCACCGGGCGGCGCTCGGCCTCGTACGTCGTCAGGAGCGACGGCGCGGCGCGGCCCTGACCGACGAGGGCCAGCTTCCAGGCCAGGTTGTGGGCGTCCTGGACACCGGTGTTGAGGCCGAACGCTCCGGCGGGCGGCATGACGTGGGCGGCGTCACCCGCCAGGAAGACGCGCCCGACCTGGAAGCGGTCGGCGACGCGGCCCGCCGAGACCCAGGGCAGCACGCTGAGAATCTCGACGTCCAGGTCGGGGAGGCCGACGGCCTGACGGACCAGCTCGACGCAGCGCGAGGGCGTGAAGTCGGCGGGCGACGCGCCGCTGGCCGGGTCGTACGGCGTGTTGAACAGCCAGCGGTCGCGGTTGTTGACGGCCAGGAACAGGCCGGGCGCCTGCGGGTTCTCGACAAAGCAGATGCCGAACCAGCGGTCGCGGACGAGGTCGCTCAGGTCGGCGCGGAAGAAGATGTTGACGAAGTGCTCGTCCACGCCGCGCGCCGTCTGGGTCACGCCCAACGCCTGGCGGACGCGGCTGTTCGCCCCGTCCGCCGCGACGAGGTAACCGGCGCGGACCACCGTCTCCGCGCCGCTCGCCCGGTCGACGAGGGTCGCCGTCACGCCGTCGTCGTCCTGGGCCAGGCTCACCAGTTCCACGCCCAGGCGGATGTCCGCGCCCGCCGCCCGCGCCGCGTCCAGCAGGAGCGGCTCTAGCTCGTCCTGGGCGCACTGCGTCCAGTCGCACGGCGTGTAGTGCGCCAGGCGCTCGCCGCCGAGGACCAGGTCGTCGTCGGGGACGCGGCGAATCTCGCGCCCGGCCAGCGTCTCGACAAAGAGCATATAGCGGCTGGCGGCCAGGGCGCTGCCCGCGGCGCGGACGGCTGGCTCCAGCCCCAGCCCGCGCAGAATCTCCATCGTACGCACGTTCAGGCCCCGCGCCCGCGGGTGAACCGAGGTGGTTGGGCGGCGCTCGACGAGGAGCGGCCGCCCGCCCTGGCGGGCCAGCAGCAGGGCCGCCGTCAGCCCCGTTGGACCACCCCCCACGATCAGGACCGGCGTCTCAACCCTGTTCATCTGGCCTCTCCTTGTCATCCTCATTCGATATGGTGGGGCGTGCACCCAGCAACTCGCGCAGGCCGGCGAGCAGCCCCGCCCGCCCGTCGGCGCTCATGGCGCGGAACGCCGCCGCGACGCCGTCCTTGAACCGCTGCGTCGAGGCGTTACCTCCCTTCCCGTCTTCAACGCCAGGGCGCTAGGGCGCAAAGGCGCCTTGGAGATTAGACATAGTCGGGGTTGACTCTCAGCGCATCGATGAACTCCTCAAACGAGTCTGACACTTTGAGGAGGGGCTGGCCCGGCGCATCGTGGACCCACAGTGCAACGGGTGATTGATCCGGCTTGGACAAATCCAGGCAAATGAGGTTGCCTCCACCATCTCGTGCTATCGGGACTACGCCTGGTGGTGCATTTCGCCAGCGATGGTTGTAGTACCACCCGAGATCGCCAAAAGAGGCTGCCTGCGACGTTAGACTAAAGAATCTGTCCACAGCCCAATCCTGTTGTACCCCAGCCACTTCAACAGTGAACGTATCAAGCTCGGGGTGGCCGCCGTTGCTGAACATCAGAAAGTCCACATAAGGGGGCGGAAGCCTTGAGCCTAGCCACTCTTCGAGGCGCTCTACATCCCTTGGAGTGGGGGCAGGCGTGGTAACAGGGCTACCTCCTTCATTCAGATGAAGTTCCTTCAGGTCTCGCATGTTCTCTGCACCCCTTGCCCAATACTCAAATTGATCCCTTCCGCTGCTGTTCGTCAAGCCGAAGAACTCCTCAGGCCCGACATCCGCACTACCATACCGCTCGACGTAGCGTCTATAGCGAGGGGGGAACACGACGCCCAATCTTCGTTCCGCTGCCTTGATGCTGTTGTCTGCCATCGGCCCGACAATGTCACGGGAATTGGCGTAGCGGTCAACAAGATGCAGCATCTCATCTATCGGCGCCATGAAATTGTCTCTACTCTTGTTACAATTGGGCAAGGGAGCAGAGGAACTATCCTCTTTGCGTCTTAACGCCTTGGCGTCCTCGCGTTCGCCGATCGGCTTCAACGCCAGGGCGCTAGGGCGTCAGGGGCGGAGGAAGCTGGAACCGCTTACCGCGCCTCCAACTCCTTGAGGACCTGGGTGGCGATGTCCATGGCGGCGTTGGGGCGGCCGACCAGGCGGGCGCGCTCGGCCATGTCCGTCAGCCGCGCCGGGTCGATGAGCAGCGTCAGCGCGGCGGCGGGGGCCATCTCGGCGATGCGCAGTTGGACGCCCGCTCCCGCGCCCGCCACGTAGTCGGCGTTCCACTCCTCCTGGCCGGGAATGGGGTCGATGATGACCATGGGCGTGCCACGCGCCAGCACCTCGCTGACAATCAGCCCGCCCGACTTGGTCAGCACCAGGTCACTGGCCGCCACCAGGTCGTCCACGTAGTCCACGTAGTCCAGCTTGCGCAACTGCATCAGCGGGCCGTCTTCCAGGTCCTCGATGGCCTCCATCAGGCTCTCGCTGCGCCCGGCCACCACGACCAGCAGCCCGCGCACCGTCTGGTTCGCCACGAGGTGCTGGACGATGTTGCGGACGCGCTCCGGGTTGAGGCCGCCACCAAACAGGCTGAGGACCGGCGCGTCCAGGGGGAGGTCGTGGCGGGCGCGCACGGCGGCGGTGTCCTTAGGCACGGTCAGCTCGGGCCGCACGGGGATGCCCGTGACGTGGATGATGCTCGGCGCGACGCCCATGCGGACCATCGCCTCTTTCGTCAGGTCGCTGGCGACGAAGTAGCCCTCGACGCCGGGCTGAATCCAGTTGCTGTGGGCCATGAAGTCGGTGATCACGCAGTAGATGGGCTGGGTGATGCGCCCGCGCGCCGTCTCAGTCAGCAGGACC
>CAZLBQ010000637.1:0-3311 GCA_964557745.1 uncultured Anaerolineales bacterium | reverse complement strand
AGTGGACCGCCGAGCGCATCGACGGCGGCGACCCCGAGCAGCAGACCGAGGGCGCCATCGCCAAGTACATGGCGACCGAGGCCGGCAACAAGGCGGCGGAAGACGCCATCCAGGCTCACGGCGGCTATGGCTACACTAAGGAGTACATGGTCGAGAAGGTCAAGCGCGACGTCCGCATCACCTGCATCTACGAAGGCACCTCGGAGATCATGGAGTGGACCATCGCCCGCGACCGCTGGCAGTTCCACCTCAAGACCAAGGGCGCTTACTACCAGGACTGGGCCAAGAAGCTCGACCAGCTCGCCGCGCAGGACAATTCCGGTGGCGCCTCGACAGCGGCCCTCGCCATGCGCGCCCTGTCCACCGTCCTGGAGCGCTGCCGCATCGACCGCCTGACCCGTAACCAGCACGTCCTGTTCCGCCTGGGTGAGATGATCGCCTTCGCCGAGACGGCGGCCATCTTCTCCGAGCGCGTCCTCAGCCAGCCGACGCGAGCCATCCACCTCGACGTGGACACCCAGAAGGCGATGGCGCGTATCCATGCCCGCGACGCGGCCCTCAAGATCGCAACCGAGGGGCTGCGCTGGGCCATCGGCGCCGGTCAGACCGACCCGAACCTGGCCCAGTCGCTGGGCCTGCCCGCCATCTACCAGGCGCAGAGCGGCCTGATCGAGGACATGAACTTCGTCGCCGGCAAGCTCAACGAGGCGTTCCCCGCCAAGTAAGGTGTACCCCGTGGGACGGGGCGCGTGAGCTAGGGCAGTCTGAGGCTCAGGCGCCCTGTCCCAGGCAAAGGAGTGTTGTATGGAAGGAAATCTTGAGCGGGCCGTGGCTGTTGTCGGCGTGGGGGCTATCCTGCCGGATGCTCCCACGGCGCCCGCGTTTTGGGAGAATATCAAAAACAAGCGGTACAGCATCACCGAGACGCCTCCCGAGCGCTGGAGCATCGCCGACTACTACGACCCGGACCCAACGGTCCCTGACAAAACGTATAGCAAGATTGGCGGCTGGGTGCGCGGCTTCAACTTCGACTGGAAAAAGTATCGCATCCCGCCTCGCGTCGCCGCCGCCATGGACCAGAGCCAGCAGTGGGCCGTCACCATCGTCGACGAGGCCCTAACCGACTACGGCTATCCCAACCGCCCCCTGAACACCGAGCGGACCGGCGTCGTGCTCGGCACGGCGATGGGTGGTGAACTCCACTACATCACGAGCATGCGCATCAATTTCCCCGAATTTGCCCATGCCCTGGAAGCCGTCGGCGAGTTCAGCCAGATGCCCGCCAACGCCCGTGAGCAACTCATCCATAACTTCCGTGCGGAGGTCAACCGCCGCCTGCCGGCCATCACGGAAGACACGATGCCCGGCGAGTTGCCCAACATCCTGGCCGGCCGCGTCGCCAACGTCTTCAACCTGCGCGGCCCGAGCTTCATCGCTGACGCGGCCTGTGCGGGCACACTGGCGGCGCTCGAAGCCGCCGTCGATATGCTGGCCGAGTACCAGGCCGACGCCGTGCTGACGGGAGGTGTCGACCGCAACATGGGCATCGGGACCTTCGTCAAGTTCTGCAAGATTGGCGCGTTGAGCGCGACGGGCACCCGCCCCTTTGGCGAGGGCGCCGACGGCTTCGTCATGGGCGAAGGCTCGGCCTGCTTCCTCCTGAAGCGGTTGTCCGACGCGGTGCGCGACGGCGACAAGATCTACGGCGTCATTCGCGGCATCGGCGGCTCGTCCGACGGCAAGGGCAAGGGCATCACCGCCCCCAACCCCATCGGCCAGCAGCTCGCCACGCGCCGCGCCTGGGAAGCCGCCCAGTTGGACCCGGCCACGGCGACGCTGGTCGAGGCCCACGGCACGAGCACCAAGGTCGGCGACGTAGTCGAGGTCGAGAGCTTGTCGACCATCTACGACGTCGCCCCGCGCAGCAGCATCGGCCTCGGCTCGGCCAAGAGCAACATCGGCCACCTGAAGGCCGGCGCGGGCGCGGCTGGCTTCCTGAAGGCGGTCATGGCCGTCCACCACAAGCAGCTCCCGCCCACGCTCAACGCCGAGCGGCCCAACCCCAACATTGACTTCAGCGCCACGCCCTTCTACGTCAACCACAACCTCCAGGCCTGGCCCGAACCCAAGAACTTCCCCCGTCGCGCTGGCGTCAGCGCCTACGGTTTCGGCGGCACCAACTTCCACGTCGTCCTCGAGGAGTACGTGCCCGGTTCCTACACGGGCAACGGCAAGGTGTACGCCTCGGCGACCGTACCCGGAAGTCAATCGACGGAAGGACGGTCCAGTATGCCCTCACAACCCGCCGGCTCCAGCCCGGCCACGCCGGCTGCCTCGAACCCACCCCCTCCACAGGGCAAGATGCCGCTGCGCGGTATCCTCGCTCTGGGCGCGGCCAACCCCGTCGCCCTCAAGGACAAGCTGGATGAGGTGTGGCGCAAGGTTGAGGGCGGCTGGACGCCTCCCATCGCCCCGCCCGACCCGCAGGAGTTGAGCGCCAGAGAGCGCCTGGTCATCGACTTCGGCGACCACGACGAACTGCTCGACCGCGTCCAGAAGGCGCGCAAGGCGGCTGGCTTCGACAACCCCGCGGCCTGGAAAGCCCTCCAGGCGCAGGGCGTCTTCCGCGGCAGCGGCCCCAAGCCGGGCAAGCTGGCCTTCCTGTTCCCCGGCCAGGGCAGCCAGTACATCAACATGGGCCGCGAGCTGGCCGCCCGCGAGTCGGTCGTCGCCGAGACGTTCGCCGAGGCCGACAAGGTCATGACGCCCATCCTGGGCCGCCCGCTGACCAGCTACATCTTCATCGACGCCAAGGACAAGGCGGCGGTGGCCCAGTCTGAGATCGACCTGATGCAGACGGCCATCACCCAGCCCGCCATGCTCACCGTCGACGAGGCCCTGCGGCGGCTGCTGGCCGAGTACGGCTTCACCCCCGACTACGTCATGGGCCACTCCCTGGGCGAGTACGCGGCCCTCACCGCCGCCGGCATCATGCCCTTCGCCGACTCCCTCGAAGCGTCCGCCGCGCGCGGCAGCGAGATGACCAAGGTCAGTTGGGGCGACAATGGCTGGATGGCCGCCGTCATGGCCCCCTACGAGGTCATCGATCAGACCCTCAAGGAGATTGACGGCTACGCCGTGGCCGCCAACATCAACAGCAAGAACCAGTCGGTGGTCGGCGGCGAGAGCAAGGCGGTCGAGAAGGCCATTGAGATCTTCCAGAAGAAGGGCTACCAGGCTGTCCGCCTGCCTGTGAGCCACGCCTTCCACACCCGCATCGTCGCGCCCGCCAGCAAGCCGCTGCGCCAGGT
>CAZLBQ010000636.1:0-3311 GCA_964557745.1 uncultured Anaerolineales bacterium | reverse complement strand
AGAAGTGGTCGGTCGCTACCTCTTCTACACCACCCATGTCAAGATTGGCTTGTAGTTCATTCGGCACATCTGCTCGCTCCATGACGGCGCGGGCCACATAAGACAGAAGTCCCGATGCGGTCAGAACCCTGCTCGCATACGGGGCTTCCGTCTTATTCCGTGACCGGCTTGAAGCGAGCAGCCAGTCCCTGTGCAGAACGCATAGGAGGAAAGAGTATGAACGAGAAAAGCATATTGACCGATGCGCTGTCCCACGAAGTGACGCGGCGCAGCTTCCTCAAGTGGAGCGCCGTCGTGGGCGGCGCGGCAGCCCTCGCCGGCGGTGGCCTGGAGTTCGGCCTCCACGCCACTGAAGCCGCCCCGACGGCCGCTCCCGTCGAGGCGGAAGCCGGCGTGAGCGTCGTCCCAACCGGGTGCTGCCACAACTGCGGCGGCCGCTGCGTCCTTAAGGCGTGGGTCAAGGACGGCACGATTGTCCGCATCACGACGGACGACCGACCGGACATTGTGGCCGACCCACAGCTGCGCGCCTGCCCACGCGGCCGCTCGTACCGCCGCCGCGTCTACAGCCCCGACCGCCTCAAGTACCCCATGAAGCGCGTCGGCGAGCGCGGCGAGGGGAAGTTCGAGCGCATCTCGTGGGATGAAGCGGCCACGCTCATCGCTAACGAGATGCAGCGCGTCAAGGCTCAGTACGGGCCGTCCGCCTTCTTCAACCACTACGGGTCGGGCGGCGGCGGCCTGATTATGGGCTCCGGGATGACGCAGCGCTTGCTGGGCCTCTTCGGCGGCTACCTCAACTACTACAACTCGTATAGCTCGGCCTGCACGCGGTGGGCCACCCCGTACAGCCTGGGCACCTTCGCCAGCGGCAACAGCCCGGACGACTGGGTGAACTCCAAGCTCATCCTACTGTGGGGCTTCAACCCGGCCGAGACCATCTTCGGCACCAACACCACCTACCGCCTGCGCCTCGCCCGCGACGCCGGCGCCAAGATCATCGTCATCGACCCGCGCTTGAGCATGACGGCGCAGGCCCTGGCCGACGACTGGATCCCCATCCGCGCCGGTACGGACAACGCCCTCATGGACGCCATGGCGTATGTCATGATCAAGGAAGGGCTGCACGATCAGGCCTTCCTCGACAAGTACTGCCTGGGCTTCGACGAGGAGCATCTGCCCAAGAGCGCGCCCAAGAACAGCTCGTACAAGGCGTACGTGCTAGGCGACGCGGACGGCCAGCCCAAGACGCCGCAGTGGGCCGAGTACTACACCCAGATCCCGGCCGAGCGCATTGTGAAGCTGGCGCGCGAGTACGCGACGACCAAGCCGGCCGCCCTCATTCCGGGGCTGGCCTTTAACCGCCGCGCCTACGGCGAGCAGCCGGTGCGCGGCAGCATCGCCCTGGCGGCGATGACGGGCAACATCGGCATCGCCGGCGGCTGCGCGGCGGGCGCCACCAACGTGACCTCGCGCTCTGTTCCCGTGGGCGGCCTGTCCGCCGTGAAGAACAGCGTCACCGAGTCCATCCCCGTCTTCCGCTGGACCGATGCCGTCCTGCGCGGCAAGGAGATGGGCACGGCCGAGGGTGTGATTAGCCTGCCCGAAGGGCAAAAGACCCTCCGCAGCAACATCAAATTCATCTTCAATACGGCCAGCAATACCCTGATTAACCAACACTCCAATATCAATCGCACCGACAAGATCCTGCGCGACACCTCGCTCGTCGAGTACATCGTGGTGATCGACCAGTTCATGACCCCCAGCGCGAAGTACGCCGATGTCCTCCTGCCCGCCGTTACGTGGATGGAGAAAAACGACATGGCGACAGTCTGGGGGCTGGGTGACTCGCTCATCTTCATGAACAAGGTCATCGACCCGATGTACGAGTGCAAGACGGACTACGAGATCGCAGCGTTGATTGCGGAGAAGTTGGGGCTGAAGGACCAGTTCACGGGCGGCAAGACGGAGTTGCAGTGGCTCGAAGAGATGGTCAAGACGTCGCAGAAGGCGGACCCAACCTTCCCGTCCTTTGACGAGTTCCGTAAGCGGGGTGTCCATGTCTTCAAGTACCCAAAGCCGTACGTCGCCTTCGAAGACTTCCGCCAGGATCCGGTCAAGAACGCGCTGAAGACTCCCTCCGGCAAGGTCGAGATCTACTCCGAGCAGCTTGCCAAGATGAACATCGAGAATCTACCGGCCGTCGCCAAGTTCATCCCCGAATGGGAAGGCGGCCCGTGGGATTCGCTGTACGAGAAGTACCCGCTGCAAGCCTTTGGACGACACTACCAGCGGCGGGCGCACTCCACCTACGACAACATCGACTGGCTGGAAGAGGCGATGCCCCAGCGCATGTTCATGAACCCCATCGACGCCCAGGCGCGCGGGATTCAGGACGGCGACATGGTACGCGTCTTCAATGATCGCGGCCAGCTGGTGCTCCCGGTCCGCCTGACGTCCCGCATCATGCCCGGTCTCATTGACATCCCGCAAGGCGCGTGGTGGACGCCCGACAAGAGCGGGGTGGACGTGCGCGGGAGCATTAACGTCCTGACCTCCGAACGGCCGACCCCTGGCGCGCGCGGGAACCCCCAGCACACCAACCTGGTCCAGGTCGAGAAGGTTTCAGGCGGAGGGAGGGTATAGGCCATGGCCAAGCAACTAGCTTTCTTCATCAACTCGAGCGCCTGTGTCGGCTGCAAGGCCTGCCAGGTCGCGTGTAAGGACAAGAACGATTTGGAAGTGGGCCGCCTGTTCCGCCGCGTCTATGAAGTCAGTGGCGGCGGGTGGCAGAAGGTGGGCAACGCTTGGGTGTCGGATGTCTTTGCCTACACCGTCTCCTTCTCGTGCGCCCACTGCCAGGACCCGGCGTGTATGGCGGCGTGCCCGACGGGCGCGACCTTCAAGCGCGCCGATGGCGTTGTCATGATCGACCAGGACGTGTGCATCGGCTGCCGCTACTGCGAGTGGGCCTGCCCCTACGGCGCCCGCCAGTTCAACGAGAAGACGGGCACGATGACCAAGTGCCAGATGTGCTCGGACTTGGTGGACAAGGGCGAGCGGCCCGCCTGTGTCGATGCCTGCCCGATGCGCGCCCTCGACTTTGGCGAGCTGAGCGAACTCCAGGCCAAGTACGGCACACTGGCCCACGCCTTCCCGCTGCCGGGCGCGGAGATCACCAATCCGTCCATCGTCGTCAAGCCGCACAAGGACATGGTACGCGCGACCGAGGCCACGGCGCGGGTCAGCAACCTGGAGGAGGTGTAACATGCGTGAGTGGGCGTTGATCCTCTTCACCATCCTGGCTCAGA
>CAZLBQ010000635.1:0-3323 GCA_964557745.1 uncultured Anaerolineales bacterium | reverse complement strand
GGGAGCCGACCGCTAACTAACGAACGGGTGCGCAATGAGCTTCGAAGACAAGATGACTGACACGACCGTCAGCCGTCGCACGGTGCTGCGCACCGCAGCCTGGTCAGCCCCCGTGATCACCGTGATGGCAGCAGCTCCGGCGTACGCCGTCTCCGGCGAGGTCGAAGGCCCGCAAGGCGGCCACGGCTTCAACACTCCTCCCGGCACCATCTCCGTCATCGCCGGCGGCCAAGGCCTGGTCACCTACTTCTGGGAGTTCAAAAACACCGGCAACCAGCCGCTTAGCAACGTGAAGTTCATCTTCCCGACCAAGGGCTTCAAGCGCTGGATCGCAGCCGCTGGCCTGGTCAAGGTCGGCCCCGGCGTCTTCGTCTACAACGGTGTCGTCGCCCCCGGCCAGACCATCCAACTCTCCGTCTCCGCGGTGCCCAAGAAGAAGAACCGCCCCAAGCGTCGCCTGATCAACCTCGCCCGCCGCAACTCCAACGCGGTTGCCAGCGCCGACAACGCCGGCACCAAGCCCGTGCTCTTCCGCATCACCGAAGTCAACGGCCGCCGCAAGCGCAAGGGCGGGCACTTCTCCTCCTGAGTTGTTGCGAAAACCCCCACCTCTGGGTGGGGGTTTTTGCTTTTGTGGGGTGGTGTGTGGGCCTGCATGTACCCCAAGTGCGCTTGGGGTACATGCACGGTCAACGCCGTACACCCCATTGAACGTGCATGTACCCCGTTGACCGTGAGGGGTGGGTACGCCGTACGCCGTCGCTCAACGCAACCTCGGCGTCCGGCCCACCCGCCCGCCTTCCGACGTACGACGCACAAGGCGGTCTCGCGAACGGATTACACAATAGGCCAAGCTCTTGTATGATTATGTTCATGGCGAACATCAGTGTTGCCGAGGCTGCCGAGCGGCTTGGTGTTGGTGTGTCGCGGGTCCACAGGAGGATCGCGGACGGTTCGCTGCGGGCTGAGCGGCTCGGTTCCCAGTGGGTCATCGATGAGTTGTCACTGCTGAGGGTGGCCGAGCGCAAGGAGCCGGGGCGGCCTTTGTCTGCTAGGTCGGCGTGGGCGATCATCGCGCTGGCGCAAGGCGACGAGGAGTCGTTGGCCTTGCTCGCGCCGGTTGAGCGGTCCCGCGCCAGGGCCCGCCTCGATGCCCTCTTCGCCATGATGCCCAAGCCCGCGAAGTCCGAGGACGACGTACGTCGTGTCGCCTCAGCCCTGCGCCTGCTGTTCCGCAATCGTGCAGAGCGGGTACTGCGCAGGGTCACGCCGGCTGACCTGCCGAAGCTTCGCGAAGACCCCCGCTGGGAGTCGCTCATCAGCCCTGCCATCAGTGGCATCGCGTCGGTCGACCTAGATGGCTATCTGACTGCGGAGAACGTGGAGGCCGTATCTCACGACTACCTGCTCTTGCCGGCTTACGCGGACGCCAACGTCGTACTCCACATCCTGCCCGAGGGGCAAAAGCCGTATCCCGACTCCAAGTTGCTGCTTGCTGTTGACTTGGCCGACCAACGAGGTCCCCGCGAAGAACTCCGCGCCGCCGAGCTGCTTCGTGAAGTAGTCCTCGAACGCCAGGCGATGAAGCGATGATCGTCCTCTCCGAAATGCCCGAGGAGCAGACCGCGTCCTGGCTCGGCATCCTCGATCTCTACGAGGTGCTCCCTGAGGGCTGGACCCTCATCGGCGGACAGCTCGTCCACTTGCACTGTGCCGAGCGAGGACAGTTTCCCGCCAGACCCACCAACGACGCCGACACGGTCGTCGACGTGCGGGCCAATCCGATGATCCTGAACATCTTCACTCAAACGCTGGAGGACCTTGGCTTCCGCTCGGCTGGTATTTCTGCGGAGGGACGGCAGCACCGATGGACAAGAGGAAAAGCGGCCATCGACGTGCTCCTACCCGAAGGTGTTGGCGAGCGGGCCAGAGGCCGCACAGGTGCAACGGGCAGCCCAACGTTACCGACGCAGGGTGGCACGCAAGCGCTCCAACGCAGCAAGGTCGTCGCCGTCACCGTCGCGGGCAGACATGGTTCCGTACGCCGTCCCAGCCTCGTCGGCGCACTCATCGTCAAGGCCGCCGCTCACACCAACATCGGTGACCAAGATCCGCGTCGACATCGCCGCGACTTCCTAGTCCTTGCTGGCCTCATCAAGGCTGCCGACTTCGCAAACGAGGAGTTAAGCAAGAAGGATCGGCAGCGCCTACTCGGCATCCTGGCTGCCATCGAGAGGGACCGCGCTCTCCTGCTGGAAGTGCCGGGATCGGCCACCGCCATCGCCCGACTCAAACTCGCCGCCGACCTTGGGTGACGCGCTGCGCCTGCCGACCTGCATGTACCCCAAGTGCGCTTGGGGTACATGCACGGTCAACGCCGTACACCCCATTGAACGTGCATGTACCCCGTTGACCGTGAGGGGTGGGTACGCCGAGCGCCGTGCGGGTACGACGTACGCCGTCACCCCAAGCACCCGCGCCTCGGCCCCGAGCGTTCTTCCGGAGACAGGAACCGCCGCGTCAGGCGGGGTGTCGATCCAGGTACTCCGCAACAGCGCGGCGGATCACCTCGGCGGCAGGGGCCTGCTCGATAGCTGCACGCTCGTCGAGTCGCTCACGCAGCTTCGCCGGGAAGCGCACCGATACAGACGGCGTCGGACCGGATGGTTCGCGCCGCCCTACCGGGCGACCGTCCTTGAGTTTGACGAAGGCCCCGGGGCCCTGCTCGACGGGCCCGTTGACGATGATCGGCTCGGCCTCGAACTCGTCGGCCATCGCCTCGTACTCTTCAGGTGTTCGCCTAGTCATGGTCTCTTCCCCTCTTGTCATTTTCGCTGGGCTCGAGCGATGTTGGTTGTGTCGATCAAACTTGCGATGCCTGCTTCGTGAACGGTTGACCAGCGCAGCAGCAGCGCGTGGAACACCTCAATCTCCTCACCGTGCGTCTCGCCGATAACTTCGAGCAGCGGCTCGTTCTCGGCGTACTGGCCAACGAAAAGTCGCGGGCTGGCGTCTGGGTAGCGCCTGGAGGCGATCCCGAAGGTGAGCAGCGGATACTTGACAGCGCAGCGGATCTCCTCTTCGGCGATGCCATGTCGCATCGCGCTCCGCGTGATGGTTACCCACATCAGCTAACTGTACCTCAGTTTCTGGATAAGTGTAGTGCACTTCTTGGACAGCCCCGGAGAGCCCTTCCGATCGGCGGCCCTGGGTGGCTTGGGCCTGCATGTACACCAAGTGCGCTTGGGGTACATGCACGGTCAACGCCGTACACCCCATTGAACGTGCATGTACCCCGTTGACCGTGAGGGGTGGGTACGCCG
>CAZLBQ010000634.1:0-3329 GCA_964557745.1 uncultured Anaerolineales bacterium | reverse complement strand
TCCAGGCCCAGCGCCGCCGTCAGGGCGGGCGACCCCTGGCCGTCCGCATCGAGCCGCAGGACCTGCGGCGTAAGGTTCGCATGCGGCGCGTTGGCAACCTGATCCTGTTCGCCGTCGACGCCAGTTGGAGCATGGCGGCGGCGGCGCGGGTGGCGGCCAGCCGGGCGGCGGTCCTGTCGCTGCTCAGCGACGCCTACGTCCGCCGTGACCGAGTCGGACTCCTGGTGTTCCGCCGCGACGCTGCCCAGTTGCTGCTGCCGTTCACGACCAGTATCGCCCGCGCCCGCCGCGTTTTGGCCGACGTGCCCATTGGGGGCAAGACGCCCCTCGCCCACGCCCTGCTGGTGGCCGAGCGCGCCTTCCGCGCTGCGCGCCGCGCCTACCCCGACGCCCGGCCCTTGCTCGTCCTGCTCACCGACGGCGTGGGCAACGTTCCTCTGACCGGCAGCCTGCCGCCCCAGACGGAGGTGGAGCGGCTGGCCGGGCGGCTGCAGCGGGCCGGGATACGCTCGGTGGTCATCGACTCAGAGGGAGGAGACACGGCGTCGCCCGCGCGACAGTTGGCGCGGGCGTTGGGCGGGGAGTTTACCAGCGTGCCCCAGTTGCAGGCCCCGCTGATTGTCGGGATGGTCAGAGCGGCAGAACAGAGTTGACGCTCGCGTCCAGCACGGCGGCGTTGGCTTCGCGCACCCACGCCAGCCGGTGCTCGGGCAGCAGGCTCCAGTTGTAATAGAAGAGACCGCGCGCGCCGGCCCGCGTCGCGGCCAGGGCGTGGGCGACGAGGGCGCCCGCCCCCGGCGTCAGCGCGCTGCCCGCGTTCAGGGCGACGCTGAAAGGGATGTCGCCGGCCAGCAGGCGCAGGCTGCTGATCTCCGCCTCGATCTCAGTCGTGTCGGGGGTATAGCCCAGCAGCATGGCGCCATCGGCGGCGTCGGCCAGGTCGCGTAGGCTGACGCCTAGCGTCCACGACAGCGACAGCGGGCGAACGCCCGTGTTGGGGATGACCTCGCTGCGTACCCGGTACGCCGCCGCCGTCGCCTTGATCTCCGTCAGGAGTGACATCACGGCGCGCATCCGCATCTCGGCGTACTGGCGCAGGGCCGGGTAGGCCAGCAGAACGGCGCTCAGGCCGTCGTCGGGCGCAGGGAGCGTCGGCCCTGCCTCGCGATTGAGCAGCCCCGTCAGCAGGCGCTCCGTAGTCCGCCGCGCCAGCTCGGCGTCGACACCGTCGGCGCGGGCGCGGGCCACGCAGGCCGGGCAGAAGCACAGCGACAGTAGCCAGCGCGCGAGGGGCCGCAGGCCGACGAGGGCAATCTCGTGGTGCCCGCCGTGCAGGGCGGGCATGAACGTCGCGCTTTCCAGGAGCAGGGTGTGGGGGCGGAACTGCTCGCACACGTCGCGCACGAGGCCGGTGGCGTAGGCGCGGATACGTGGCTGCGATGGGCAGAGGCTGTGGACGTAGCGATCGCCGCGACAGTTGGTCGCGCACAGGTCAGGGTGAATGTGGGCCAGGCTGGAGCTGTGGAGCACGACAAGCCACAGGTTGAGTTGCATGTCGTGGCTATCACAGGCCCGCCGCGCCTGCCCCAGGACGTCGGCGTTGGCCGTCTCCTGGTCGACCAAGGGCCAGGGCCCCTCCGGCGGGTAGCAGTCGACGTTGGGCTGGAAGCTGACCACTGCCTCCGAGCGCTGCCCTACCCACGACGTTGGGCTGCGCGGCGTCAGAGCGGTTACAGAATGGTAACTGGCCGCCAGCGCGACCGCGTTACACAGGGTGTCTTGCATGCGGCGTAGGGACGTGTCCATCGGTTCGTGGCGGAGGTGCCACGGGTAGGCGAAGAAGCCGCGAACGGGCAGCGCGTCGGATAGCATGGTGATAGTCCTTTGATGACCATAGCACGTATTTCGAATATTATACCTTGCGGTCAAGCAAGAGGCAAGTGGACTTTATTGCCGCCTTACGCTATACTCACCTCATGCGACACCTCATCATCGACACAGACCCCGGTATCGACGATAGTCTGGCGTTGCTGCTGGCGGCGCGCTCGCCCGAGGTCAACCTGGTCGGCGTGACAACCGTCTATGGCAACCACACCGTTAAGACGACGACGCGTAACGCCCTGGCCGTCCTGGCGCTGGTAGGCCGCGCGGATGTACCCGTCGCCGCCGGCGCCAAGCACCCCGTCAGCCGCCCCTTCGCGGGCGCGCGGGATAGCGTGCATGGCGACCGCGGGCTGGGGGACGCGGAGTTGCCGCCCTCGCCGCGCGCGCCCGAGGCGATGCCGGCCTACGAGTTTATCATCGAGCAGGCCCGCCGCGCGCCGGGCGAGTTGACCCTGCTCGCCATCGCGCCACTGACGAACCTGGCCCTGGCGTTACACGCCGAGCCGCGCCTAGCGCAGTGGGTGGCAGGGGTCATCCTCATGGGCGGGGCGTATACCCTGCCCGGCAACATCACGCCGCTAGCCGAGGCCAACATCTACCACGACCCGGAGGCGGCGCAAGCTGTGTTCTCCGCCGAGTGGCCGATCGTCGCCCTCGGCCTCGACGTGACGCTCCAGGCGACGCTCACCGATGAGGACGTGGCCAGTTTCGGGCGGCGCGGCACGCCCGTGGGGGACTTCTGCGCGCGGGCCTTGCCCTTCTATCAGCGCTTCTACCGCGACCACAAGGCCCAGCACGAGGTGCCGCTCCACGACCCGGCCGCCGTGTGCTACGCCATCGACCCGACGCTGTTCCAGACCCGCCGCGCCCAGGTGACCATCGAGACGCAAGACGGCCCGACGCTGGGCCGGTCGCGCGCCGAGTTTGTCGACGGCGAGTCCGCCCGTGTCGACGTGGTCACTCATCTCAATGTTCCCCACTTCCGACAGTTGCTGCTCACGCGCCTTCAGTAGAGGACTCTGCATGCTCGCGATTGTGGATTACGGCGTCTCGAACCTGCGCTCCGTTCACAAGGCCTTCGAGCACGTCGGCGCGCCGGCCGTCGTGACGGGCGACCCGCAAACCATCGCCCAGGCCGACGCCATCGTCTTCCCCGGCCAGGGCGCGTTTGGCGACGCCATGCGTCACCTGGCCCAGCACGGCCTGGTCCAGCCGCTGCGCGACGCCGTCGCGGCTGGCAAGCCCTTCTTCGGCATCTGCCTGGGCCTCCAACTCCTGTTCGAGGCGAGCGACGAGATGGGGCAGCACGCCGGGCTGGGCATCCTGCCGGGCCGCGTCGAGCGGCTGCGCACCGATCTGAAAACCCCGCACATTGGCTGGAACCAGGTCCACCCCGTCCGCGACCACCCCTTGCTCCACGGGCTGCCGCCGGGCGCGTACGCCTA
>CAZLBQ010000633.1:0-3347 GCA_964557745.1 uncultured Anaerolineales bacterium | reverse complement strand
CCCTGGAAGCCAAAGGCGGGCAGCTTGGAGAAGAGGATGAACTGGGGGATCATGGTCACGATGCCCGGGATCATCATCGTCCCTAGGACGATGGCGAACAGGGTATCGCGGCCACGCCAGCGCAGGCGAGCGAAGGAGTAGGCGACCAACCCAGTCGAGACAACCTTGCCGATGACGGCGAAGAGGGTGATGATGGAGGTGTTCGCTGTCCAGCGCAGCCAGTTCGGGAAGCGGTCGAAGTCGAAGAAGGCGGTGTAGTAGGCGCGCGTCGTCGGCTCCAGGGGCCAGAAGTTGTTGCCGACCAGCTCGCGGGGCTCCTTGAGTGACGTCGCCAGCATCCACAGGAATGGGACAATCCACGAGATGCTCAGGAGCGCCAGCACGACGAAGGCGAATACCTTCATCGGCGTAATCTTATACTTGGGGGCCGCCACGCGGGGCGTGGTCGTGGCCCGGCTGAGCGGGGCTTGTTCTACGGTTGCCATAACGTCTCCTTTAGCGGCCTTCCGACTCGTAATACACCCAGCGCTTCGAGGCCCAGATCTGGATGCCGGTAATGATCAAGATGATGATGAACAGGATCCAGGCCATCGCCGACGCGTAGCCCATCTGGAAGCCGACGCCTGTCTTGCCGAAGGCACGGTTGTAGAGGTAGAGCACATAGAACAACAGGGATTGGCCGGGGCCGCCCTGGCCGACGTCCTGGCCGGCGCTACTCGTGATGATGAAGGCGGTGGTGAAAATCTGGAACGTGCCGATGATGCCGGTCACGACCTGGAAGAAAATGGTCGGCGACAGGAGTGGCAGGGTGATGTTGCGCAGCCGGTTCCAGCCCACCGCGCCGTCGATGGCCGCGGCTTCGTAGAGCTCCTTGGAGATGCCCTTGATACCGGCCAGGTAGATCAGGACGCCGCCGCCGATCCACCACATACCCATGACGACCAGGGCGGGCTTGGTCCAGGTGGGGTCGGTGAACCAGGCCGGGCCGTGAATGCCGAAGATGCCCAGGAAGCGGTTGAACAGGCCGTTGGGGGCGAGAATCCACTGCCACAGGAAGACCGCCGCCACGCCCGCCAGCACGTTAGGCAGATAGAAGACGGTGCGGAAGAAGCGGCCGCCCGGCACTTCCTGGGCCAGGAGCAGCGCCAGGGCGATGGAAACGACGGTGACCAGCGGAACCTTGAGCAGCACCATCCAGAACGTGTTGTACAGACCGGTATAGAAGCGGTCGTCCTGGAAGAGCGACGTGTAGTTATCGAGGCCAATCCAGTCGGGGGGCGTGGTGATGTTGTACTTGGTGAAGCTGGCGTACAGGGAGAAGAGCATCGGCCCCGCGGTGAACAGCAGGAAGCCGATGATCCAGGGGAGCGCGAACAGCCAGCCGGTGATCTCCTCTTGCACAGCGGGCCGTAGAAACGGGCGCGGCTGAGCTGCCTTGCTGCGCTCAACAGCGACGGCCATAAGTCCCTCCTTTGCGTCTAGCCCCGCATCGCGTGCGCCTTGCCCCTACCCTGGGGCAAGCGGCCCCTCCCCCGCGCAGGGAGAGGGGCCGGGGAAGCGAGGTGTTACTTCGCCATCTGGGCGTCGATGGCCTTCTGCGCGTCGGCCAGCGCCTGATCGATGGGCAGTTGGCCCTTGAACATCCGCTCGCGGCGGTTGTCGATCTCCTGCCCCCAGTTGGGGAACTTGGGCACGACGTCCGTGCCCTGGCTATACTTCATGGCGTTGAGGAAGAACTGCCAGCGCGGGTCGCCGGTCAGGGCTGGGTCGTTGGCGGCGATGACGTTGGCCGACATCGACGACGTGTCGCGCGACCACGACGTAGCGCCTTCGGGACCGGTGGCGCACTTGATGAACTCCCACGCCGCGGCCTGGTTCTTCGAGCCGCGCGGGATGGACAGGGCGAAGCCGCCGCTCCACGAGGCCGGCTTGCCGTAGCTCGCGCTGTACGGCACGTCACTGATGCCCACGTCGATGCGCTGGCGCTCGGTCTTGCCGTCGGCGGTCTTGACCTCGATGCGTGGGTCGTAGAAGTTGATGACCGACGAGTAACCGTTGATGTCGGCGATCATGGCCACCTTGCCGGACATGAAGGCGTCGTTGGGCGGCGCGCCGAAGCTGGCGGTGAACTTGTTGAAGGCCTCGAAGCCGCCATAGCGGTCATACCACTTCTTGATCCAGTCGAAGGTTTCCTTGAGCTTCGGGTCAGTGGCGGCGGGCTTGCCGTTCTGAACGAGTTGCGCGCCGTTGAGTCGGGCCCACAGGTTCCAGCCAGAGTTCCCCAGGTCAGGGTGGAAGCCGATGCGGGCGTAGGTGCCGTCGGCGTTCTTGACGTCCAGCTTGTCGGCGTACTGCCACAGCTCGTCCCACGTCTTGGGTGGCTTCTCCGGGTCCAGCCCGACTTCCTTGAACGCCTGCTTGTTCCAGTACAGGACGCGGACATCGGTCTCGAAGGGGATGCCGTACGGCTCGCCGTTGACCGTCGCCTCTTTCCAGGTGAAGGGCCAGAACTGCGAGCCATCGATGCCGTCGCGCTTGGCAAACTCGGCCAGGCTAATGTCGATCTTGTCGTTGGCGCGCTGGACCAGCTGCGGGCGGTCCTCGACGATGACGTCGGGCATGCCGGAGCCAGCGGCGACGGCGGCGATGTTGGCCGTCCAGATGTCGCCGAAGGGCTTGGGGGTCTCGGTGATCTTGACGTTGGGGAGTTTGGCCTGGCAAATGCTTACCACGCGGCGGATGGCCGTGCGGCGCAGCGGCGAGGACCAGAAATGCCAGAGTTCGACATTACCGGAGACGCTGGAGTCGATCTTGACGGCGCCGGCCTGGCCGGCGGGGGCGGCCGACGAGGCCGCGCCGGAAGCAGTGGTCGCCGCAGGCTGGGCGGCGGGGGCGGTCGTATTCTGCGCGGCGGGCTTGGCCGCGGGGGCGGTGGTGGGCGCCGCCTGCTGCTGAGTGGACGACCCACCGCTACACGCGGTGATAGCCCAGACCAGCGTCAGCAACACCAGCGGGATCAAGACCAGTGATCGTTTCATGACACGTTCTCCTCCAGTGGGCGCCACAGCGATGTGGCAGGGTGAATGCCGCTCGGTCGGCGTCGACGTCGGCTACGATAGCACAAGCAACCGAGCGTGTCAAAACCTAGCCGGATTTGGTATAAAGTTATTATCCTGTCCACCACTTAACACAAGGAATCGATATGGAGACTGGCGTGACGCGTCCGAACGTCCTCTGGATCTTTGGCGATCAGCACCGGGGTCAGGCCCTCGGCTGGGCCAGTGACCCCAACCTGCACACCCCACACCTGGATCGCCTGGCAACGGAGGGAGTCATCTTTAGGGCAG
>CAZLBQ010000632.1:1589-3349 GCA_964557745.1 uncultured Anaerolineales bacterium | reverse complement strand
ACGACGACGGCCAGGATGTCCTTCTCGCTCAGGATGAGGTACTTCTTGTTGTCGAGCTTGATCTCGGTCCCGGCGTACTTCTGGTAGATCACGCGGTCGCCGACGCTGACATCCAGCGCCGTGCGCTTGCCGCTGTCCTCGTTCAGACGGCCCGGGCCGACGGCCAGGACGGTCCCTTCCTGCGGCTTCTCCTTCGCGGTCTCCGGCACATAGATGCCGGTCGGCGTCATCTCGTCCTTCTCAATCGGTTCCACGATGACGCGGTCGCCCAGGGGCTTGAGATTCATACGTCTACATACCTCCACAGGGTAGATTTGGGAACTTTGTCCATAGATTAGCACTCTCGACCGAGAGTGCTAATGTCTACGGGCATATTGTAATCAGTTTTTGAATGGTGTCAAGGGGGAGAAGGGCATTTTGGGAGCAAATTTCGGCGAATTTTAGCACTGTCAGGAGAAAAGTGCTAATTTCGGTAAGCCGTGATTGGCAAGCTGAGAGGTTGTCTCCACGCGCAGCCGCCCGTAATCTTCGCTGGCGGCTGTGCGTTTGTTAAGTAGACCTCTTTCCGCCGCCGAAGGAGCCTGCATGTCGCGTCGTTCCTGGCCGGGCGCTGCGCTCGCGCTCGCCGCCATCCTCGCCTGTCTCGTCATCCTCGCCGCCTTCCCCGCCCCACCGCCCCCGCCCGCCCGCGCCGCCGCGCCGGACCCTGCGCCCGTGCTCCGCCTGCGCGCGGGCGAGTTCGATCCTCTGACCCTCCAGGCCAGTGCGCCAGGCGCACCGGGCCAGGGCGACCGCTTGCTAGTCGTCCAGTTCGACCACCCGCCGACCCCCGCCGACCGTGCGCGGTTGGTCGCCACCGGGGTCGAGGTGGGCGACACTCTCCCCGACTTCGCCTATCTCGTCCGTGTCGCGCCAGACCAGGCGGACGCCCTGGCCGCCCTGTCCGGCGTGCGGTGGGTCGGCGCGTACCGCCCGGAGTGGCGTATCGACCCGGCCCTGACGCGCCGCACCGCCCCCAGCGCGGTCCTCGTCGAGACGTGGCCGGGGCGCAGCGCGGATGTGGCGAAGGCTGGGGCTCCCTCCGGGAAGGCCAGACTGCGGGCCGTTAGCCCCTCCCTACTGACGGCCACCGCGGACAGGGCGACGGTGCAGGCGCTGGCCGACCTGCCCGACGTGGTGTGGGTGGGACCCGTCAGCCAGCGCCGCACGTACAACGACGTGGCGCGCAGTGACCGCATCATGCGCATCGAGGGCGGGGCGTGGGCGCGGGGGCTGTTCGGGGCGGGGCAGATTGTCGCCGTCGCCGACTCGGGGCTGGACGTGGGCGACCTGGGCCGCCTCAGCCCGGACTTCGCCGGGCGCGTCGCCGCCACCCTGCCCCTGACGGGTACGACGTGGAACGACGCTGTCGGCCACGGTACCCACGTCGCCGGCTCCATCCTGGGCAATGGCCGGCTGTCGGGCAGCGACCCAGCCCAGCGCCGCTACACCGGCAGCCTGGCGGGCATGGCCCCGGAGGCGCGGTTGGTTGTCCAGGCCTTCCAGGTGGACGCCAGCAGCGGCGAGATCTCCGGCCTGCCTGACGACCTGGAGCAACTCTTCGCCCCGGCCTACGCGCGGGGCGCGCGGGTCCACAGCGACAGTTGGGGCGGTCCATCCGACGACGACGCCAACCCGTTCGGTGTCTACGACGCCAGCGCGCGGGCCATCGACCGCTTCACCTGGAGCCACCCCGACTTCCTGCCCGTCTTCGCCGCCGG
>CAZLBQ010000632.1:0-1489 GCA_964557745.1 uncultured Anaerolineales bacterium | reverse complement strand
CCATCGACCGCTTCACCTGGAGCCACCCCGACTTCCTGCCCGTCTTCGCCGCCGGCAACGACGGGACGGACGGCAACTTCCTCGACGGCGACCTGGGCGACGGCGTCGTGGACTCCGACTCGCTCAGCACGGCGGCGACGGCCAAGAACGCCCTGGTCGTCGGCGCGTCAGAAGGCTTGCGGGCCTCCGGCGGCTACGCCGATGCCCCGTGGCTGCTGTTCACCTTCCTGCACGAGCCGATTATGTTCGATCCGGTCTCCGACAACCCGGAAGGGATGGCCGCGTTCAGCAGCCGCGGCCCAACAGACGACGGGCGCATCAAGCCCGACGTGGTCGCGCCGGGGACGAATATCGTCTCGACGCGCTCGCTCGACCCCGCGTTCGATCCGGAGACGCTGAGTTGGGGCGTCTACGAGGCCAACGACAAGTATGTCTACAACGGCGGGACGAGCATGGCGACGCCCTTGGCGGCGGGCGCGGCGGCCCTGGTGCGCGAGTTCTACCAGCGGGCCGGGGTGGCGAACCCGAGCGGGGCGCTCGTCAAGGCCACCCTGATCCACCACGCCCGCGACCTGGCTCCGGGCCAGTACGGGAGCGGCGCGACGCAGGAACTCCACGCCCGCCCCAACATCGCCGAGGGCTGGGGGCGCATCGACCTGGGCGACCTGTTCCCGACGCCGCCGACGCTGCGCTGGACCGACGACCACGTGGCAGGTATTCAGACCGGGCAGGACGTGGTCTACACCGCCGCCGACCACCGCCTGACCGTAACCGACCGCGCCACGCCGCTACGCGTGACGTTGGTGTGGACCGACTACGCGGCCGCGGCCGCCGCCGCGCGTCAACTGGTCAACGATCTGGACGTGGACGTGATCTCGCCGTCGGGGGTGGTCTACCCGATGGCGCTGGACCGCCGCAACAATGTGGAGATGGTGGAGGTGGCGCAGCCGGAACTCGGCCCGTGGCGGGTCGTCGTCCACGGCTACAACGTACCGCAAGGCCCGCAGCCCTACGCGCTGGTCGTGTCGGGCGGGCTGGGCGCGCCGCTCGCCACGCCGACGCCCGTCCCGTCGCCCACGCCCGACAATATCGTGCGCCCCTATCGCGTCTACCTGCCGCTCGCCGCCCAGTCGCGGCTGCGGTAAGACGTTGTCAATGACGCCAAGACCCGAAAGGTCTTGAAGACCTTTCGGGTCTCACTCATCGACTGTCACTTCGAGAAAGCCATGTCGCACACAACCTCAGCCGGAGCTAGAACCTTGCGACGGTCATGCCAAACGAAGTGAGGCATCTGCTCCGTCTGCGTCGCCAGAGCAGACTCCTCGCTACGCTTGGAGTGACAGCGGAAGGTTCTGAGCAATGGAGCGAAGGGTCTCCTCTGGGAACGTTGGCCGGGCAGATGCCTCGCTCCACTCGGCATGACAGACGTAACGCTTCTGATACTTCTCGCGCGTCGTCTAGCGTGTACTACACGTCATCGTCTGTCTTG
>CAZLBQ010000631.1:0-3356 GCA_964557745.1 uncultured Anaerolineales bacterium | reverse complement strand
CTCCCCTGCTCCCCTGCTCCCCTGCTCCCCTGCCTTCTGCCTTTCCTGCCTTCCCACGTCTTCCTACGTCTTCCTACGTCTCCTTATCTCTTCCTACGTCTTTCTCACCCACGGCAGGAACACCCGCGTCACTCCCTGCCAGACCAGCAGCCCGCCCGTGTAGTCCGTCGTCAGCAGCCGCCTACTCGCCAGGGCCAGCGCCGTCGGCTGGGGCAGCGCCCCCGTGCTCGCCACCCTTGTTGGGTGGGCCGAGTCGCGGATGTCCACCCAGTCTACCGCCCGACTCCCCGTGTCCAGCACGATCAGCGTCTCGTCTGTCAGCGCCACGCGGGGGACGAAGCCCAGCGTCGGATACGTCCCCAGCAAGGTCGGCTGCGCCGGGTCCGCCACGGAGAACAGGTCGACCCCAGCAGCGCGTCCCACCGCCAGCCGCGTCCCCTGCACCGCCAGCGCGCCAGGCAGCGTCGCCGCCACCTGACCCACGACCGTCGGCGCGGCGTCGGGCGGCCAGTTCAGAATAGACACACCCCCCGCGCGCCCGACATACACCGTGTCGCCCTGCAGGGCCAGGCTCGTTACCCCCGTCACCACCCCCGTCGCCGAGACGACGTCCGTCGTCCCCACCCCGACGCTGAACAGCCGCGTCAGCCCGCCCGCCACGACGCGCCGCTCGTCCCCCGCCACCGCCGCCAGCGGCGGCCACTCCCAGAAGTCAGGCCGATAGGGGACCAGCGTCACCGCGTCCAGCAGCGGCGGCTGCGCCGGCTGTCCCCGGTCGAAGCGGTACAGCGTCCCCCAGTTGATCAGGTAGACGCGGTTGGCCGTCGCCGCGACGGCCCGCACGTAGGGTGGGTCGTTCACCGTCTCGACGTCGTAGCGGTGCGTCACCTGGGGCGCGCCGCGCAGGTCCACCACCGCCAGCCCCTGCGACTCGGCGGCAACATAGGCGAAGTCGCCCCACGCGCTCACCGCCAATGGTACCGTGAAGCCCAGCGCGGTGTCGAGGATGCGTAGGGGCGTCCCGTTGGCCGTCGGCCCGCCCGCCGCCATCACTCGCAGCGCGTCCCCGTCGGCTACGTAGACCCGCATCCCGTCCGTCGCCAGGTCGGTCACGTTGGCGCGGCTCTCGTCCGGATACGGGCTGGGGCAGCCAGGACAGAGCGGCGTCGGCTGGCCCTGGGCGTCGACCACGAACGCCTCGACGCCGTGCTGATAGTGGCCGACATACACAGTGTCGCCCGCCACGGCCAGCGAGTACAGGCTGTACGGCGCGTTAGTGGGGTAGCGGCCCAGATCCAGGGGATGCGCGGCGTCGGCCAGCGACAGCACGCGTAGGCCGCGCGTCGTCGCCAGGTACAGGCGATCCCCCTGGACGGCCAGGTCGGTCACGGTCGCCAGGTCGTCGATGGTGTCGGTGATGGTCGGGTTGCTGGGGCGGCTGACGTCGACCACCGTCAGGGTCACGTTCTGGTCGGCGAGGTAGAGGTAGGGGGGGCGGATGGCGAGGGCTAGGATGCGCCCACCGGGCTGGCTGGAGGCGAGGAGCGTCGGCTGTTCGGGGCGCGTGACATCCACAATGTGGAAGCCGGCGCGCTCGGCGGCGACATAGACCCGCCCCTCGGCGACGGCCACGCCGCGCAGGTCGCCGCTCAAGGGCAGGCGGGCCACCGCCCGCAGCCGGTCGCTGTCCACCTGGACCGTCTCCAGCGCATTGGCCGTCGCCACATACGCCCAGCCGTCGGCATAGGCGACAGCCTGGACGACGCCCGCCAGGGCGACCGACGCCCGGCGGCGTAGCGGCATGCTCTGCGTTGCGTCGAATAGGACGAGGGTCATGCCCTCGCCGGCCAGCAGCCGCCCCGGCGCGACGGCCACGGCGCTCATCAGGCCGCCCACCTGGCCCGTGACGGCCAGGGCGCGCGGCGCGCTGTCTGCCTGCGCCCCTCTGGGCGCCAGCGCCAACACCAGGGTCATGCAGACCATTGTGACCACAGCGGCGACAAAGGGCAAGCCATATCGACTGCCACCCAAATGCCCCAGCGTGGGTGAATGCGTTCCGATTGAGGGATGAGTTGTCACCGGTTGTCAGAGAGGAGGCCGTTGGTGTTGTCGTCGCGGCACTCGCACGAGTCGCGCGTCTCGCTGCCCTTCGCCAGCGCGCCGTCGTACTCGTCGCCGCCCTTCGTGACCGTCCACCCCGACAGATTGAAGGGGAGCAGGCCCGCCGCCGCTACCCACTCGCCGTTGTACTTGCGGACGATATGCAGGTGGGTGCCGGTCGAGAAGCCGCCCTCACACGACGGGTGGCCGATGCGGTCGCCGGTCTTGAGCTTCGTCCCGACAGCGACACGGTCCTCGCTCGCCATGTGGAGGTAGAGGATATTCCAGCCCGTCGTCTCCTTGCCGTCGCTGTCCAGGTCGACCATCACCTCGCCCTGGTCGCTGCGGATGACGACGCCGGGGGCGGACGCCGTCACCCAGTAGGCCGAGGCGTCCCAGCAGCCGCCCAGGTTGGCCGTGCCGGGGATGAAGTCGAGGGCGGCCCAGGCACTGCCGCTGCCCCACGCCCCGTGCGGCCCGCCGGTGAAGTACCAGCGCTCGCCGCCGGTCCAGGGCAGCTTCAGATCGGGCTGCTTGAGGTCGGGCGGCACGACCGGGTCCGCCGAGCGTGCCCAGGCGTCCCCGAACAACTGGGTATAGACGCGCAGGAAGTCGCCGTCCTTGCCCGCCAGCCCGTTAAACTGGTCGGGCGTGGTCAGTTGGGCCAGCAGGAACTGCACAGCCAGTGTGCCAGGGTTGAGAGTCTTGTTCAGCTTGGCCCGCGAGCCGTCTTTGTAGGTCAGGAAGGCGAGTTGGCGTGTCTTCCAGCCGTAGTAGCCCTCGTTGATCTGGTTGGCGACCCAGTTGAGCTGGTAGTAGAGGCGGGGGCGGGCGGGGTCCTGGCGGATGGGGTAGGTCTTGGCCGGTTCGGCGGGGGCGGGATTGCTCAGCCAGCCGCCGCGCAACTCGATCATCGCCAGCAGCAGGCGCGGCGCGACGCTGTAGCGCTGCGCCACCAACTGGACAATCTCCGCGCCCGTGAGGTCACGGCCGTCGATCTTGTCGGCGTAGTCCTTCAGGTAGCCGGGCTGGCTGGCGGCGAACTTCGCCACATTGAAATCACTCGACGGCGGACCATAGACGACCTCGCTGTCTGGCAGCAGCCGCTCGCCCGGCGCGACCAGGTCCACCTCGGCCGGTATCTTCAACGTCTGCCCCACCTGGAGCCGGTTGGCGTCGGTAATGTGGTGGGCCTTCAGGATGGCGCGCATGTGGACTTCTAGCTTGGTGTCGATGCCGCAGTGGGGATCCCCGGC
>CAZLBQ010000630.1:0-3365 GCA_964557745.1 uncultured Anaerolineales bacterium | reverse complement strand
TCTTTGTGGACCACTCGCACACCTTCGAGGATGTGCTGTGGGTGTGCCAGCGCCTCGCGCCCCTGGTCGTTGACGGCGGCTTCGTCCTGTTCCACGACTTCAACGACCCGCGCAACGCCGACGAGAGCCGCCCCGATTACGGCGTCTCGCTGGCCGTCTACGTGGGCCTGCCCGCCGACGAGTTCGACTTCTACGGCGTCTTTGGCAGCACCGCCCTCTACCGCGAGCAAGGATGGCGGGAGAAGGCGTAATGCGGGACTGGCTGTCGCGTCTCGTCAACCTCCTGCTGTGGCCCCTCCGCGACCTGCGCCACAACCGCCGCGTGCTGCGCTTCCTGCGCTGGCTGCTGCCGCGCTCGGTCAAGGGGTTCCTGAAGCGGTTCTGGGATCCCAACGAGGCCATCTCGCCCGAGGAGGCGGCCCTGCTGGCGCGCCAGGCCGTCGTCCAGTACGGCCACCCCGACGGCACGGCCGCCCGCCCGACGACCTACGACATCGTCTGCTTCTCCATCATTGACTGGGAGTTTCGCTGGCAGCGGCCCCAGCAAATCATGGCCGAGTTCGCGGCCCAGGGCCACCGCGTGTTCTACCTGCGCACGACCGATTTCCTGCCGCCAGGGGACAAAGCCGTCGAGACGCGCCCGCTGCGCTCCAACGTCTGGGAGGTGCGGCTGGCTCCGCCGGATAAACTGGATGTCTATTCCGGCGACTTGTCGGCTTCGACCGTCGAAGCGGTCCTGGCGGGTCTTCGCGCCTTGCGCGAGCAGTTCAACATTACCTGCGCCGTCTCCGTCGTCCAGACCGCGACATGGGCCTCGGCGGCGCTGGCGGCGCGGGATCGCTT
The DNA here is from genome assembly GCA_964557745.1 of uncultured Anaerolineales bacterium. GTDB lineage: Bacteria > Chloroflexota > Anaerolineae > Epilineales > JAHCIE01 > JAHCIE01. The sequence goes on along the minus strand of CAZLBQ010000630.1, from coordinate 2,522 downwards.
TGGCTGGCGTGTCGTCTACGACTGTATGGACGAGTGGACGACCTTTCCAGGTATCAGCCCGGCGCTGCTGGCCCAAGAGGAGCGGTTGGCGCCGGTCGCTGACCTGGTGGTGGTGACGGGCCAGCGGCTGCTGGACAAGTGGGCGACGGTCAACCCGCGCACCGTCCTGGCCCGCAACGCCGCCGATTTCGCCCACTTCCATCAGCCGCCCCCCAATGACCTGCTGGCCGACGCGCCGCGTCCCACCGTCGGCTACTTCGGCGCCATTGCCGAGTGGTTCGACCTGGCCCTTATGCTGCGGCTGGCGCGAGCGCGGCCGCAATACTCCTTCGTCCTTCTGGGCGGCGTGTTCAACGTGCCAACGGGCGAACTGCGCGCCCTGCCCAATGTGTATGTCCTGGGCCAGAAGCCCTATGCGCTCATGCCAGCCTACTTGCAGCGCTTCGATGCCTGCCTGATTCCCTTTAAAGTCAACCCAATCACCGAGGCGACCGACCCGGTCAAGTTCTACGAGTACATCAGCCAGGGCAAGCCCGTCGTCGCGCCGCGCATGCCGGAGCTGTACCCTTACCAGGACTATCTGTACATCGCCGCCGACCACGACGACTTCCTCCGCCAGGTCGACCTGGCGGTGCAGGAGGACAACGCGGCGCTGCGCGAGCGACGCATCGCCCTGGCCCAGGAGAACACCTGGCGGCAGCGCGTCGGCCTCATGGAGGCTGGCATCAGCCGCGCCCATCCCCGCGCCAGCATCCTGATTGTCTCCTACAACAACCTGGACTACATCAAGCTGTGCCTGGAGTCGGTCTTCCGTAACACGCTCTACCCGAACTACGAAGTCATCGTCGTGGACAACGCCTCGACCGACGGCTCGGCCGACTACCTCCAACAGGTCGCGGCGGAGTGGCCCAACGTCCACGTCATCCTCAACCGCACCAACGCCGGCTTCGCGGCGGCCAACAACCAGGCGCTGCGCCAGGCGACGGGCCAGTACCTCGTCCTCCTCAACAACGACACCATCGTCCCCAACGGCTGGCTCGCGAAGCTGGCGCGCCGGCTGGACGACCCCGCGCTGGGCCTCATCGTGGCGGTCACCAACTTCTCGGGCAACGAGTCGCGCATCGAGGTGACGTACCGCGACCTGGACGGCCTGGAGGACTTCGCCGCCCAGTACACGCGGGCGCACGAGGGCGAGGGCTTCGACATCCGCGTGGCGGCCATGTACTGCGTCGGCATGCGCCGCGAGGTCTACGAGGCCGTCGGCGGGTTAGACGAGCGCTTCAACATCGGCCTGTTCGAGGACGACGACTACTCGCACCGCGTGCGGCTGGCGGGCTGGCGGGTCGTATGCGCTGAGGATGTCTACGTGCATCACTTTGGGCAAGCGTCGTTCAAGAAGCTCGGCCCCGCCGAGTTGCAAGCCGTCTGGGACCGCAACCAGAAGCTGTACGAGGAGAAATGGGGCATCGCCTGGCAGAAGCACCAGGTGCGTTAGGTGAAGAAACCTCCACCCAGCGTGGTCGTAGCACCACCCTTGCCTGTTGACTTACTGCCAGTGGCACGCTATACTGCCCTCTGAGAGAGCCGGTCTGTCAGACAGGTTTGACGTTCTACCTCCCCGCCTTGCGTTCAAGCCCGTGTAGACGGCATAGTGGATGATGGGCTAAGGCCTCTCCTGCTCGGAGCCGCGGCGTTGTCTACCCTTCGCCCCGGCGTCGAGTCCACAACCGAGGGGGGTCTATGTCTCGCCAGACGCGCGTCCACGCGCTGCTGACCGTCGTCGTTCTCGCCGCGCTCCTGTTCACGCCGCTCCAGTCCACCGCTCAGGCCTTTACCACGTCTCCTGCCGCGCCCATGCGCCACCCTGTCCTGCACGAGACGCCGGCCTCCCAACAGACGGGCCTGTACCGGGTTCGGGTCCACCTCCGCCACGCTCCTGACGCCAAGACGCTCGACGCGCTTGGCGTCGTCGTTTTAGCGACGACGGGGACAGACGAGGCGACGACGGCGCTCGTCCTGGCCGACGAGGGCCAGTTGGAGACGCTGGCGCGGCGCGGCTTCGAGCCGGACGCGGCGGACGAGCTGGCCCTGCTCGTAGCGGCCCACGCCGAGGCGAAGCCCTGGCTGGCCGATGGCCTGGCCCCCCTGCTCAAGCAGGCGGCGGCCGTCCACAGCGACGTGGCCGAGGGCAAGCTGGCCCGCGCCGATGCCGCCACCAGCCAACGCACTCTGCTCAAGAGCCTCAGCCCGGAGCATTTGGCGGCTGTGACGGCGCTGACGAGTGTCGACGACGACGGCGACGGCCTGACCAACACCCAGGAAAGCTGGTGGTGCACCGACCCCCTCAACACCGACTCGGACAATGACGGCGTGTCGGACAAGGTCGAGGTGCAGCAGGCGAAGGACTGGCTGGCGAACCGCCGCAGCAGCTACCCGGCGAGCGGCCCGCCCTACAAGGGCTGGCCGATGGTCCCCGGTGACGGGAACTTCAACGCCCAGTGTGTCGACCGCGACCAGGACGT
>CAZLBQ010000629.1:0-3373 GCA_964557745.1 uncultured Anaerolineales bacterium | reverse complement strand
AGAGCCGCGACGCGGGCGCCGAGGCGGGCCGCAGAATACTCCCACCGACGACCTGCCCGTCCATCCACTCTGTCACCTCGATTGTTGGCGGGTCAGCGCCGGTCGGTGTCGAGACGTCGAGGGTGAGCTGCGTCCTCTCGTCGCCGGCGAACGGGATGCGGTCAATCGTCGCGTTGACGCGGCCGGTCTCGACGTTGAGGTTGATGCTCGTCGTGCCCGGCATCACCGCGCCGCCGGTCACCGTCCCGCCCGCGCCCTGCCAGCGGTTGAACACCACGGGGTCGGTGAACGTGACGCGGGCGCTGGCGCCGGGCGCGACGAGGGGTGAGGTGATGGTGGCCGAGCCGTAGCCGCTGCCGTGGTTGGCGTTGCCGATCGTCACACCCGAAGTGGTGACGCCGCCGCCCAGAATCTGGACGTTCTTCTGGCACAGGTTGTTGTCGAAGGGGACCCAGCCGTCGGCTGTGATCGGGTCGGCGGGCGCTTCAAGCCGCGCCAGGAAGCAGAAGTGACCCGCCGTCGGCGGTGTCCACGGAATGGCGACGAGACCGTTGACGCCAACAGCTAGAGTGGGCAGGCTGTCGGCGCCGACCTCGGGGACCCACTCATCGGGCCAGCGGATACTCGCGGCGCCGGGGGCGGCGTAGAGATGGACCTGGATGTCGTTGACCCCGGTATCGCCGGTGTTGCGCACGCGCACGTAGACGTAGTTTGTCTGGCCGGCGATGGGGTTCTGGTGGCCCTCGCGGCCGTCCGGCTGGTTGCGCACCCAGATGTCGGGGCTATCCCACCACACCTCGCCTTGGGGGTTCGACGGCACGCGGCCGGTGTCCGCGGCGTAGTCCTGGCACATGAGCTGGGGGCGCTTGGCGGCGGGCGCCAGGACAGTGACCTGGGGGATGGGGAACACGAGGCTGGCCGGCTGGCCGCGCGAGTCGGTGTAGGTGGCGGTGGCGTAGTCGTTGGTCGGCCACGTACCGGGCGCATTGGTCAGCTTGACGCGGTAGCTCCAGCGCTGCGTCTCCAGGCCCAGGCGTGGAATACGCCACGTCAGGGTCTTGCCGTCGGGGCTGACGCTGGGCGTGGGGACGCCGGTGAAGGAGTTGGGCACGAGGGTGACGTACGGCGACAGGCGGTCCTCGATGACGATGTTCGTAGCGGGCGTGCCGCCGATGGTACCGGCGATCTGCTGATAAATAGCGTCGAGGCGGGTAGCATCGGGGGCGAAGTAGTAGTCACCGGGGGCCGAGGCAATGTCACCCATCAGGGTGGGGTCGACGTCGCCGCCGAGGCCGATGCTGAAGATGCGGGTACCAGCCGCCTTCGCCATGTCGGCCGCCGCGCGGGCGTCGGTCGTCGTCGGCCGGCCGTCGCTGAGGATGATCATGATCGGGGCGTTGCCGGCCCGGTGGCGGCTGCTCGTCAGCTCGGACTGAGCGCCGTTGATGCCGACGGTCAGATCGCGGATGGCGCCGGCGGCGGCGAGCGCGTCCAGCGCCGCGCGCAGCGGGCCAACGGTTGCGCCTAAGCGCGCGTCCAGCGACGAGAAGGTATCGAACGAGTGAAGGCCAATCTGGTCGGTGGTCATGTCCAGCCGGTCCACAAAGTTCTTGGCCGCCGCCTTGGCGGCTTCGAGCTTCACCCCGCCCATGGTTGCGGAGCGGTCCACAACGAGCATGACGTCGGCCGGCTGGCGGGCCGGCAGGCACGAGCCGTCGAGACCCGCCAGGTTGAGGAGGATGGTCACCTCGCCGCCGGGGGCGACGCTGCTGGGGCTGGCGGTCTTGTCGTGGTTGACATGGCACGGACCGGAGGGCGAGCAGAGGTGCAGGTGGATGTCGTCCACCCGGGCGGTGGCCGACCAGTTGAAGAGCGTCGTCACCTTCTGGAACTCGAACACCAGGGCCACGGTTCGGCCGCGCACCAGGGCCAGCTCGGCGGGGGTCAGGTTGTAGGTCGGGTCATCCGGTCGGCAGGCGGGGACGAAGGCGAGGTCTACCTGCCACAGCCGAACTAGCTCGGTGGTCAGCGTCGCGTCGTAGAGCGAGGCGCGCAGGGTGTTGACGCCGGGCGGGATCGTACTCAAGCCGGGGATGGTCCCCAAGTAGGTACCCCGGCCGACCCAGAAGCTGACGCTGTCGGCGTCGGGCGGAATGCTCACCAACTGGTAGAGCCATTCGTGGTTGGCGAGGCCGGGCGGGCCGTAGAAGTCGACGCGGTGATCGACGGTGTTGACCAACTCACGGCCCAGCTGACTGAACTCACCCCAACTCCGGCTGCCATTGACAAAGTCCGGGTTGCGGATGGCGTTGGGCGCGCGGTCCGGCGCGCACTCAGGCGTCACCGTGGGGCGCAGCGGTGGGCAGGTGGCCGTCGGCGTCGGCGTGGGGGTGGGTGTCAGGGTTGGCGTGGGGGTCGGGGTCGGCGTCCAGGTCCGCGTCGACGTGGGGGTGGGTGTGCGCGTCGGCGTCGGGGTGAAGGTGAGCGTCGGCGTGCTGGTCGCGGTTGGGGTGACAGTGACGGGCGGGATGCTGTGCGTGCAAGGTAGTCCCTGAGGAGCCTGGCACAATTCGAGCTGCCAGATGCGCTCGAGCCACTGGTTAGCGGCGATGTCGTCGGTGTCCAGGCCGTTGTAGATCACCAACCCGTCGGCGTATGGGCCATAGGTGTGGGTCCAGCCGGTGACGTTGTTGACGTTGGTGGCCTGCATGTCGCCGCACCAGCCCTGACTGCGCGCGACCATGACGTTGGAGTCGCCGACGGCGTCGGTGTCGGCGGTGATGTTCGCAGTGTCGATGTAGTAAGGCGACGCCGGGTCCAGGCTGGACAGGGTGTTGTCCTCGACAATAGTCAAGACACCGTCGTGAGAGCCGGTGGCGCCCGGGTTGTTCGAGGCGAAGGGGTACATGAGCCAGCCATAGTCGGGTTGCTTCGCGCCGGCGCAGACATCCGAGTCGTAGATAATGAACTTGTGGCCGCTGCCCACCCAGGCGTTGATGGCGGCTTGCTGGGGGGCTGTAAGAACAGTGCTGGCGTCACAGAACATGTTAAAGATGAGGGAGTCGAAGTTGGCGAGCCGCGCTGCGCTGATGTCGGCCGGGGCCAGGCTGGTGAACGTGACGTCGGCGTAGCCTGAGCCAGTCGTGGGCAGCACCCCCGCGCCGCCGTTGGCGGGGTCAGGCACGACGGCGATACTGTGGCTCCAGCGCCCGTTCGGGCACACCCACGCCGGGGTGGTCGCAGTCGGGGTGGGCGTGAAGGTCGGCGTCAGCGTCGGCGATCGGGTGGGGGTGGGCGTGCGCGTCCGCGTGGGGGTGAAGGTCGGGGTTCGCGTCGCGGTCCGCGTGGGCGACGCCGTGACCGGCGCAGTGAC
>CAZLBQ010000628.1:0-3403 GCA_964557745.1 uncultured Anaerolineales bacterium | reverse complement strand
TGATGGACCTGCACGCGGGGCAGATTCAGGGGTTCTTCAAGATCCCCGTCGACGACATCACCAGCCAGTACCTCCTCGCCGACCCCCTGCGTAAGACGGACCTGTCGAGGGCGACAGTCGTGGCGGCCGACCTGGGTGGGGCCAAGCGCGCCCGCAACTTCGCCGAGACGCTGGGTGTTCCCCTGGCGCTCATCGAGAAGCGCCGCGTGCAGACGGGCACGGGAGCATCGAAGGCGCGCGCCTTGAATGTCATTGGCGACGTGGAGGATCGCGACTGTATTATCCTCGACGATGAAATTGACACGGCGGGTACCGTCACGGAAGCCGCGAGCTTCCTCAAGAGCGTCGGCGCGCACCACATCCGCATCGTCGCTACCCACCCCGTCCTCTCCGACCCCGCCGCCGATCGGCTGCGCAACGCGCCCATTGAAGAGATCATCGTCACCAACACGATCCCCATCCCGGAGCGCAAGCGGCTGCCCAATATGACGATTCTGTCGGTTGGCCCGCTGCTGGGTGAGGTGATTCGCCGCATCCACCTGGGCATCTCGGTGGGGACGATGTTTAACGAATAGGGAGGCCTTGTGGACGACCGCGAACGCCAACGCCAGCACATGTCGCGCCTGATGCCCGGCTTGATTCTCATTGGCCTGGGCATCGCCTTTTTGTTGAACCAGGTCTTCCCCCTCGGCCAGTGGCTGCTGCTCCTGCTGGGCCTGGCCTTTCTCATCAGCTACTTCCTGACCCGCCGCGACGGCCTGCTCTGGCCGGCCGGTGTCCTGAGCGGGCTGGGCGCAGCCATCTTGGTCGGCAGCTGGCTGCGCCTCGACGGCCTCATGCAGTCGGCGGCTATCCTGCTCGGCCTGTCGGCGGGCTTCTTCGCCATCTACGTCATCGACCAGATTTTCACGCCGCCGACGCCGGCTGGGCCGCTGTGGGCGGGCTTCGGTACGGGCCTCGCGGGCATCCTCCTGCTGCTGACGGCGTACGGGCTGGTGACGGAGAACCTGTGGGCGCTCATCGGCCAGTTGTGGCCCCTGGCGCTCATTCTGGCCGGCGTCGGGGTCATTCTGGGGGCGTTTCGGGGACGCGCTCGCTCGTGACACGCTGTCTGACCGTATGATTCGCCGCCGCGCAGCGTCTAACACTCCAGCCATTATCCCCTTCACCCCCGTCGATGCTATAATTAGGAGTGCGCGTTCCACGAGGAAGCCCATACGGTGTTCAACGCCTCCTCTGAGGCAGCGTAGAGGAAGTGAACTATGATTCGAAACTTGTTGACGAAGATTACCGGCGACCCGGCCGAGAAGCTCATCAAGCAGTTGCGGCAGCGCGTCGAGACGATAAACAGCCTGGAGCCTGAGCTGCAGGCTCTCAGCGATGAGGAGCTGCGCGACCGCACGGCCCAGTTCAAGGCCCACATCGAAGAAGTGACGGCCGACCTGCGCGAGCAGGTCAACGAGGCCCAAATCGCCTTCAGCGAGGCATCGGGCGAGGAGCGCCGCCAGGCCGAGGACGACCTCAAGGCGGCCAACAAGGACCTGTACGCCGCCGAGGCCGAGGTCCTGGACGAGCTTCTGGAGGAGGCGTTCGCCACCGTGCGCGAGGCGGCCCGCCGCGCCATCGGTCAGCGTCACTTTGACGTGCAGATGATCGGCGGCATGGTCCTTCACAGTGGCAAAGTGGCCGAGATGAAGACGGGTGAAGGCAAGACCCTGTCGGCCACCCTGCCTCTCTACCTCAACGCCCTGGTCGGGCGCGGCGTCCATCTGGTCACGCCCAACGATTACCTGTCGAAGGTCGGCACGCAGTGGATGGGCCCGGTCTACCACTTCCTTGGCCTCAGCGTCGGCGTCATCCAGGGCCAGACCAACTCGGCCGAGTACCAGCCGAGCTACCTCTACGACCCTGGCTACCAGTCCGTTGACGACCGCTACCAGCACCTGCGGCCCGTCCCGCGCCGCGAGGCCTACGCCGCCGACATCACCTACGGGACAAACAACGAGTTCGGCTTCGACTACCTGCGTGACAACATGGTCACGCGGGGGTCAGAGCGCGTCCAGCGCGAGCTGTACTATGCCATCGTCGACGAGGTGGACAACATCCTCATTGACGAGGCGCGCACGCCCCTCATTATCAGCGGTCCCGCCGAGGAGTCGGCGTCCTACTACCAGCAGTTTGCCCAGTTGGTGCGCCGCCTGCGCGAAGGGGAGGACTACACCATCGAGGCCAAGCAGCGCGTTGTGACGCCCACCGACGAGGGCATCGAGAAGATCGAGCGGCTGCTCAACATCCCGGCCGGCAAGTCGCTCTACGACCCTGAGTACTACGAACTGACACCCTACTTCGAGAACGCCCTCAAGGCCCAGGCGCTGTTCCAACTCGACAAGGAGTACATCGTCAAGGACGGCGAGGTCATCATCGTCGACGAGTTCACGGGCCGCCTGATGCACGGCCGCCGCTTCTCGGAGGGCCTGCACCAGGCCATCGAGGCGAAGGAAGGCGTCGCGGTCCAGCGCGAGAACCTGACGCTGGCAACGATTACCTTCCAGAACTACTTCCGCATGTACCACAAGCTGGCGGGCATGACGGGTACGGCCAAGACCGAGGAAGAGGAGTTCCAGCGCATCTACGACCTGGACGTCATCCCCATCCCCACCCACCGCCCGATGATTCGCCAGGACTACGCCGACCAGGTCTACAAGTCGACCCAGTCCAAGTTCCGGGCCGTGGTCAAGGAAATCGAGGAGATGCACCGCACCGGGCGACCCGTTCTCGTCGGCACCACCTCGGTCGAGAAGTCGGAGCTGCTGTCGGACATGCTGCGCCGCAAGGGCATCAAGCACGCCGTCCTCAACGCCAAGCTCCACGAGCAGGAAGCGGGCATCATCGCCCAGGCGGGGCGGCTCGGCTCGGTCACCATTGCGACGAACATGGCCGGCCGCGGTGTCGACATCCTCCTCGGCGGCAACCCGGAGGGCATCGCCCGCGAGCGGCTCCGCCAGCAGGGCCACGACCTGGCGAACCTGGATCCGGCGCTGTGGGAAGAGGAGTACAACAAGGCTAAGGCGGAGACGGAGACCGAGAAGGCCAAGGTGCTCGAACTGGGTGGGTTGCACATCGTCGGCACCGAGCGCCACGAGGCGCGGCGCATCGACAACCAGCTCCGCGGCCGCGCCGGCCGCCAGGGCGACCCCGGCTCGTCGCGCTTCTACGTCGCCCTGGACGACGAGTTGATGGTGCGCTTCGGCGGGCAGAACGTGGCCGGCATCATGGACCGCTTCGGCCTGGAAGACGACATCCCGATTGAGCACAACCTGGTCACGCGCTCCATCGAGAATTCCCAGGTCAAGGTCGAAGGCTACAACTTCGACCTGCGCAAGCACCTGCTCCAGTACGACGA
>CAZLBQ010000627.1:0-3405 GCA_964557745.1 uncultured Anaerolineales bacterium | reverse complement strand
TCGGCGCTCTGATGCTAAGGCTTACCAACGCCCCGGTGAACGATGTGCCCAAGACGAAGGTGTCGCAAGCCGGTCTGACCGCCGTCATCGGCATCTTCGGCCTGGCCTGGCTTGGCGACACGTTCATCCAGGCCAACCAGACGGTCATCGTCGGCGGCCTGGGCAACCTGGCGAAAGCCTATCCCTGGACCTTCGCCTTCGGCCTATTCTTCGCCTCGGTGCTCCTGTTTAGCCAGGCGGCGACAACGCGCGCCCTCATGCCCGTCGGCATCTCGCTGGGCATCCCCGGCGCGGCCCTGATTGGCATGTGGCCCGCCGTCAACGGCTACTTCTTCCTGCCCACCTATGGCACGCTCATTGCGGCCATCAACTTCGACCGCGCCGGCACGACGCGCATCGGCAAGTTCATCCTGAACCACTCGTTCATGCTGCCGGGCCTCGTGGCTACCATCACGGCGGTACTGATCGGCCTGCTCATCGGCCAACTGCTGTTCTGAGCCGGCCACTAAGGAGACAGATGCTATGGAACGTATGAAGCTAGTGACGGGCGCGACAGGCTTGAGCCTGGACGATGTCGAGGTTCTCTTCCGCCTGGGGCAAGAGCAAACCCTCCCGCCCGGCACTTGGCTGTTCCACGAGTCGACGCCCCGCCTCGCCATGGGCCTGCTGCTGGAAGGCGAGGTCGAGATTCTACGCGGCCTGCACGGCGCGCAGACGCGGCTGGCCGTCCTCGGCCCCGGCGCGCTCGTCGGCGAGGGCGCGCTGCTGGACGACTCGCCCCACTCCACCAGCGGTGTGACCCGCACCGGCGCCACGCTCATCACCATCCCCCGCGCCGCCTGGGAGACGCTGCGCACCGACCATCCGGATGTCTACTACCGCATCGTCGCCCGCGTCGCGCAGCGCGTGAGCGAGCGCCTGCGGCTGGCGAGCGAGCAGTTGACGAACGGAGCGGACGAGGAAACGGTCATCGGCGCGGTCCGCCGCGAGCACGACCTGCTCGGCGACCGCGAGTTGCCCAACCATGTCTACTACGGCGTGCAGACGCTGCGCGCGCTGGAGAACTTCCCGCTGTCGGGCATCCCGCTCAAGAACTTCGGCCACTTCATCAACGCCCTCGCCTACGTCAAGAAAGCCGCCGCCCTCGCCAACGCCGACCTCGGCGTGTTGGAGCACGACAAGGCCCAGGCCATCGCCCAGGCGTGCGACGAAATCCTGGCGGGTGACCTGCACGACCAGTTCGTCGTCGACATGATCCAGGGCGGCGCGGGCACCTCGACCAACATGAACGCCAACGAGGTCATCGCCAACCGCGCCCTGGAACTGCTCGGCCACGAGAAGGGCGAGTACCAGTACCTCCACCCCAACGACGACGTCAACTGCTCGCAATCGACCAACGACGCCTACCCGACGGGCATCAAGCTGGCGGTGATTCTGGCGCTCAAGGACACCCTCGCCGCGATGGAGGAACTCAGGGCCGCCCTGGATGCCAAGGCCGCCGAGTTTGCCGACGTGCTCAAGATGGGCCGCACCGAGAACCAGGACGCCGTGCCCATGACCCTCGGCCAGGAGTTCAGCGCCTACGCCGTCATGATTGGCGACGGCATGCGCGCCCTGAGCCGCGCCGCCGAGGAGATGCACGAGATCAACATGGGCGCGACGGCCATCGGCACCGGTATCAACAGCCCGCCCGGCTACGCCGAGTTAGTCACCAAGAAGCTGGCCGAGGTGAGCGGGATTCCCGTCGTCAAGGCCGAGAACCTGGTCGAGGCGACCCAGGACGGCGGAGCGTTCGCGCAGATGTCGGGCAGCTTGAAGCGCGCCGCCGTGCAGCTCTCCAAGATCTGCAACGACTTGCGCTGGCTGTCGTCGGGGCCGCGCTGTGGGTTGTACGAGATTACCCTGCCGCCCATGCAGCCCGGCTCGTCGATTATGCCCGGCAAGGTCAACCCCGTCATTCCCGAAGTCGTCAACCAGATCTGCTACCAGATCATCGGCTACGACATGACCATCGCCATGGCCGCCGAGGCCAGCGAGCTTGAACTCAACATGGCCGAGCCGATTATCGCCTACGACCTGCTGCACGCGCTGATGCTGCTCAAGAACGCCTGCATCATCCTCAACAGCCGCTGCGTCTCTGGCATCCACGCCAACCGCGAGCGCTGCCGCGCCTATGTCGAGAACAGCATCGGCCTGGTCACAGCCCTCAATCCGGTCCTCGGCTACGAGAAGTCCGTGAGTATCGCCAAGGAAGCCCTGAAGACGGGCGGTAGCGTCTACCAACTGGTATTGGAGAAAGGCTGGCTATCACGCGAAGCCGTCGATGACATCCTCCGCCCCGAGAATATGACCCACCCACGCCAGCTACCTCAGTAACACCCCTTTGTACAATAACGCCGGCTGACGGAGCTTTTGTCCATCAGCCGGCGTCTGCTTGCTTTCCTTTCCCAGATTCTTTGGGTATAATGTGGCCCCATGTTTGGACCAAGTAGGTCGTTACGCCGCACTGCGTCATTTTTTATGATACCATCATAGAATTGTGAACGAGTTTTCCCTCTACATTGTCGTTTCTTCCCCGCACTCACCCCATATTCGACGTATGATGTCCCTCAGATTGATTCCATCCTATCCGCGATTGCCGGATGTGCTTAGAACCATCGAACTCGGTAGCGCTGGAGAGGAGCGCGCGACACGCTCCAACGTTACCGAGTTCGATGCGGCCACAAGCCATCGGCCACAAAAGGAGAAGTAGCTCTATGCCAGGCCTGGATGCTGATACCCTGGATATGGTTCTGTCGACGCTGCGCGACTACGCCGAGCGCAACCTGCCAGACGAGTACCTGCGCGAGCTAGACTACAAAGATGAGTTTCCGCACAAGGTGCTGACCGACCTATATGATCCCAACCAGATTGGCCTGCACCTCATGTTCATTCCGGAAGAGTACGGCGGACTGGGCGGCGGCGCCTATGACATCTACCGCATCTCAGAGGAGATGGCGAAGATCGACCTGGGCATCGCCACCGGCGTGCTGGCCACTTTCCTGGGCACCGACCCCATCACCGTCGGCGGTACCGAAGAACAGAAGAAGCTGTGGATGGGCCGCATCGCCGACGAGGGCCTCCTCGTCGCCTACGGCGCCACCGAACCGGCCGCCGGCAGCGACCTTGGCTCCCTGACGACCCGAGCGGTGCCGGTGCAAGAGAACGGGCACGTCTCCGGCTACAAGATCAACGGCCGCAAGCAGTGGATCAGCAACGGCGGCGTCGCCACGCTGTACACCGTCCTCGCCAACGCGCCCGGCGGCCCGACGTGGTTTGTCGTCGAGCGCGACACCCCTGGCTTCGAGAAGGGCAAGCCCGAAGACAAGCACGGCATCCGCGCCAGCAACACCGCCGCCCTGTTCC
>CAZLBQ010000626.1:0-3408 GCA_964557745.1 uncultured Anaerolineales bacterium | reverse complement strand
AGTAGCAGTCGTGGCCCGGCGTGGCGGCGACGGGGTGGTAGCCGCGCGGCACGAGAACCAGGTCGCCGGCGCCAGGCGCGACGGCCATGTCCAGGTCACGGTCGGGCGTGTAGACGCGCTGCAGGGCGAAGCCCGTCGCCGGCTTGATCTGGTAGTAGTAGATCTCTTCCAGGTAGCTCTCGTCGGGCGGGGCTTCGGTGTCGTGCTTGTGGGGCGGGAAGCTGGACCAGTTCCCCGCCGGCGTGTAGACCTCGACCAGGATGAGCCGCGCCGCCGGGGCGCTGGGCGGCAGCAGGTGTTGGATATACCGATAGGTCTGCCCTTCGCCCCGCTGTTCGACGCTGATGGCGTCGGGCGTGATGAGGCGCGGCGGGTGCTGAGCGTCGGCGGGCGCGCCTGCGACGGCGAGGTGCAACGGCGCCTCGGCCGTCACCGTGTAGGGCAGCCCCGGCGGGAGGAGCGCCACGAACGCGGGCGTCCTCTCCCACACGTCGACGCGCTGCCCGACGTGGCGATACGTCTCCGCGCCCGCAGCGATCGTGCAGCAGCCGCCGAGCACAATCAGGGCCGTCTCGTTCGCCCCGGTCTCGCCGCTCAGCGTCTCGCCGGGGGCGAACTGATAGGCGTCGAAGGTGATATACTGCCAGCCGGCGTCGGCCGGGGACGTGCCGACGAGGTGGCCGTGGGGACCGGCGCCGGCGCGCCGCAGGACACTAGTCATGATGTTCCATCCTCACAGCGCCTTCCCTACCGCATCAGCGGGGGGAGACGCCAGAATGCGCGCCTTCATGTCGGCGATGAACCGTTCCCACACCGGGTAGTCGCTACCCTGCCACACCGATGCGCGGAACGCGTCGGCCTGCGCTTCCGACCAGCCCAGGTTCTTCAAGCCATACAGGGCGTAGAAGGCCGTGACGCGGTAGTTGGCCGCGCAGTGGATGAGCGTCTTGGCGTCGCCAACCTCGTTCATCACCGTCTCGAAGGCCGCGAAATCGTCGGGCGTAGGCCCCTCCCACGCGACGGGGATGTGATGGTACGCCAGGCCCAGCGAGCGCACGAGGCCCGCTTCGTCGGGCAGCGAGTAGCGCGGGTTGATGGTCGCCAGGTTGATGACCGTCGTGTAGCCTTCCTGGGCGGCGGCCTTGATCTGGTCTTCACTGGGCTGGCCGCCGGTGATGAGGCGGTCGCTCACCTGGCGATAGTTGAGAATATTTCGCGTCGTCGCTGCCATGGGGCCTCGCTGGTGTGACACTTCTTCCCGAACGGCTTGCCCATCATTCTAGGACGCGCTCTCGGTGTCGTCAAATTGCGGCTGCGGCGCGGGGGGCCGGGCGAACCGTTCCGCCGAGCGCGCCTTCGCCCTGGCCGCCTCTGTTTCGCGGTTCTTGGGCGCGGCGTTCGTCTCCAACGCGGCGAGCAGCCGCGCCGCGCTCGCCGCGATCTCGTCGACGGCGGCGTGGAAGGCGGCCTCGTTGGCCCTGGACGGGGTGTTGAAGCCGCTGATCTTTCGGACGAACTGGAGCGCAGCGGCGTGGACTTCGTCGTCGGTGGCGGGCGGCGCAAAGTTGAATAAGGGCTTGATGTTTCTACACACGGGACTGACCTTTCCTTTGGAATGCCAGGTCAATGGCCTGGTCAAGGCTCAAGCGGCGCCCCGTCTCCCACGCGGTGGCGAAGGCCTCTTCCCCCAGCGTCTGCTTGAGAACAGCGATGTCGTGCTCCAATTCGGCGCTCTGGCCCATCGAGAGCAGCGCGCCGAGAGCCTCACACACGGCATGCGACGCGCCGAAAAGCTGAGCTGCCTGCTCCGCCTCGCCTCGTCTCGTCGCGAGGTGGCCGAAGTTCTCAAAGGAGTAGGCATACCCCAACGGGACATTCAACTCACAGCGGATGAGCAAGCCTTCCTCGAAGTGCGCCTGCGCCGCCGCGTAGTCGCCCAGTTTCAACTCCACCAGTCCCAGGTTGTTGAGCGCAATCGCCAGGGCGCGCTGGTGCTTGCGCTCGCGCTGATACGGGATGACTTCCTGGAACAGGCTGTAGGCGGTGGCGAGCTCCTCCAGTTCATAAGCGATGACGGCCAGATTGCCGACGGCCTGCGCAATCGTTGGGGGGTCATTGACTTCGCGGCCTACGGCCAGACAGCGCGCGAATAGCTCCCGCGCGGCCAGCAAGTCGCCCTCGCTCATGGCGACCTTGCCTAACCCGTTGAGGGCGACGCCCTGCCCCCACGCATAGCCCGCCGCCTCGCTCAGCGCCAGACACTCGGTATAGCCGGCCCTGGCGCGCGCGTAGTCGCCCTGGTTCAGGGCCGAGTAGGCGAGAGTACTCAAGGCATCCACGCAGCCGCGCATGTCCCCGATGGCTTGGTACAGGCGCAAGCCCTCGCTCAGCAAGCGCTGTTCCTCGGCATAGTCGCCTTGCGCCTCGGCCAGCTCCCCGGCCGCCACGAGGGCTGTCGCCTGTACCGCGGCCGCCGTCCCGGCGCGCCGGGCCAACAGGCAGCGCAGCCACGCGCGCCCCTCGCCGAAGTAGCCGTGCACCGTCCAAAAGGCGTTGGGCCGCGCCAGTTCACCCGCCAGCCGCAGGCCGGCTTCCGGGTCCGCGTCGACCGCCCAGGCCAAGGCCGCCCGCAGATTATCGTGTTCGGTCTCCAGGACGCGCAGCCACTCCTTCGACCCTATGCCCTGGCGGTCCCTCTCCTCGCCCAGCGCCAGGTCCAGGCAGTAGCGCAGATGGCGCGTCTGCACGGCTTCGGCCTCGCCCGCCTCACGCAACTTCTCCGCCGCGAACTGGCGGAGCAACTCGTGCATGTCATAGCGGCCACCGCTCGTCGCGAGCAGGCTCTTGTAGCGCAAGCGGGTCAGGGTCAGCGGCGTGGTCTCGCACACGGCGCCGGCGGCGGCTGGGGTAAAGCCGCCGCGAAACACCGTCAACTGGCGCAACGCGGCCTGTTCGCTGGGCGTCAAGAGCCGCCAGGAATGGTCGAAGACCGCGCGCATCGAGCGGTGGGCGGGCGCGACGTCACCGTAGGTTGTCGTCAGTGTATCCAGGCTGCGCTCAATCGCCGCCGCCAGGTCGGCCAGGGCGAACGTGTTGACCCAGGCCGTCGCTAACTCAATGGCGAGCGGCAGCCCGTCCACCACTCGGCACAGGCGGACCACCGTCGCGACGTTCTGCTCGGTCAACTTGAAGGACTTATCCAGCCGATAGGCGCGGTCACAGAACAGGCGGATCGCCGCGCACCCGCCCGCTTCGGCCAGGGTGTCCTGGTCTGGAACAGGCAATCCGCCCAGGCGGAACAAGTCTTCCGCCTGGAGGTTGAGGGACTCGCGCGACGTGACCAGGAGAACGACACCAGGGGCCTGCCGCACCAGGTCTAGCAGCGCTTCACCCGCCGTCACCCCCGCG
>CAZLBQ010000625.1:0-3430 GCA_964557745.1 uncultured Anaerolineales bacterium | reverse complement strand
CGATGCCAATCGTGGACGGCAACCAGTGACGGATGGTGTCCAGGTCTTTGACGCGGCTCAGGTCAACGTCGGCAAAGACAGTGAGCATGAGGCGTGTCTGGCTCAGGCTCGCCTCATCGAGGGTCGCCTGGAGGAGCGTCGCCTCGCGCAGGTTCGCCTGGCTGAGGTTGGCGCCCGTCAGAATCGTCCCCCCAAGGTACGCCCACGCGAGGTCTGTATCCGTCAGGTCCGCGCCCGTGAGTGTCGTCTTGCGGAGCGTCACCTTGGTGAGGCGTGCCCCGCGGAGGTTTGCCCCGGTGAGATCTGCTTCACTGAGATCGGCTTCGTCTAGCTTCGCCGGCATGACAGCGGCGTAGCCGAGCGAGGCGCCCCGGAGGTTGGCGCGGTCGAGGTAGGCGAAGGTGAGGTCCGCCCCGCCCAGGTTCGCTTCACTGAGGTTCGCGTTGTGTAAGGAGGTCCGGCTGAGGTTCGCGTGGCGGAGGTCGGCGTTGTGGAGGTCGGCCATGCCCAGGTCGACCATGCCCAGGTTCGCCTGGTAGAGGTCCGCCTCGCTGAGGTCCGCGCCGCTGAGATCAGGTTGAATGGCGGTCTGTTGCGTGCGCCACTTGTTCCATGCGACGACACCCTGTTTGAGAATAGCGAGGTGTTCCTCGTTGGCCATGCTTGCCCCCTCTCATTTCCCACTCTGCCCCTAGCCGGTTGCCCAGTAGTGGGCGTCGTGCTCTGGGCAGACGCAGAATCGCGTGAGTGAGCGTATCATAGTGGGTGGGGAGGTGGGTGTCAAGTGGGCAGAGGGCGCCGAGGGTATCAACAAGACCCGACAGGTCCCGATAACCCGTTGGGTCGGGCTTGCCGCCTGGCCCTCCTTTGCAACGTGATATATAATCCACATCCTCGGCAGACCGACAGGTCTCCAAGACCTGTCAGGTCTGGCCTGCGCTCACCGAATTCGATTGTGAAAGTTCACGAGGTCACATGAACGACGCCATCACCATTCGGGGCGCGCGGCTGCACAACCTCAAGAACGTCAGCCTGACCATCCCCAAGGGTCAACTGGTCGTCCTGACCGGCGTCTCCGGTTCGGGCAAGTCGACGCTGGCCTTTGATATCCTCAACCGGGAAGGCCAGCGCCAGTATCTGGAGTCGCTGGGCTTCGTGCCCATGGGGATGATGAAACCGCCCGTCGACACCATCAGCGGGCTGTCGCCGGCCCTCAGCGTGGACCAGCATCTCACCAACCGCAGCCCGCGCTCGACCGTTGGCACGACGACCGATGTCTACCCCTGGCTGCGCGTGCTGTTCGCCCGCCTGGGCCACCGCCCCTGCCCCCACTGCGGCCAGGATGTCCCGCCGGCGTTCGACCCGGCCGACGAGGCGTGGGAGGGTGAGGTCAGCGCCGCCGACGAGACATCCGGGCCGGAGGAGACCGTGCCCTGTCCCCACTGCGGCGCGCCCATGCCAGCCCTTACCATGGCCCACTTCTCGTTCAACAAACCGGAGGGGGCCTGCCCCACCTGCACGGGGTTAGGGATGGTTCACCAGGCTAACATCGAGCGGCTGGTGGATGAGGACAAGAGCCTGGCCGAGGGCGCCGTCGTCGGCTGGAACACGGTCTACACTACCTACCAGACGAGCATCCTGCAGGCCGCCGCCGCCCACTACGGGTTCGACTTCGACCCGGCGCGGCCGGTGCGGGACTACACCTCCGCCCAGCGCGACCTGCTCCTGTTTGGCGTCGACAGCCCGCGCTTTCGCCGCCACTTCCCCCATGTCGAGCCGCCCACGACCGTCCGCCAGGGACGCTTCGAAGGCGTCGCCACCAGTCTGCTGCGCCGCTACGCCGAGCACAGCCTCACCCGCCGCGAAGCCGACTACCGCGACAAGCTCGAAGAGTTTGTGGTCCTGGAGACCTGTCCCGACTGCGCCGGGACGCGGCTGCGCCCGGAGAGCCGCGTCGTGACCGTCGATGGGCAGACCATCGTCGAGGCCTCGCGCCTGCCGCTGACCGACCTGGACGGCTGGCTGGCCGGTCTCCCCGCCGTCTTCAGCCCCGACGAGAGGCGCGTTGCCGACGCCATCCTAGTCACCCTCCGGGAGGGCATCGCGCGGCTGGTCGAGGTCGGGGCGGGCTACCTGACCCTGGAGCGCGCCTCGCCGAGCCTCTCGGCGGGCGAGGCCCAGCGGCTGCGGCTGGCGTCGCTGCTCGGCTCATCGTTGAGCGGCGTGCTCTACGTGTTTGACGAGCCGACCATCGGGCTGCACGCCCGCGACACCCAACGCCTCATCGGCGTCCTGCGCCGCCTGCGCGACCTGGGCAACACCGTCCTCGTCGTCGAGCACGACCTGGAGATGATCGCCGCCGCCGACTACGTGGTCGACTTCGGCCCCGGCGCGGGTCGGGACGGCGGACAGGTCGTGGCGGTGGGGACCCTGGCCGACGTGACGCAGCAGCCTGCGTCGCTGACCGGCGCGTATCTGGCCGGCCGCGCGGCCATCCCCGTCCCGCTCCGCCGCCGCGCACCGACCGACCACTCTGTCACCATCTACGGGGCGCGCGAGCACAACCTCCAGAACATCACCGTGCGCTTCCCGCTGGGCCTGCTCGTCGCCGTGACCGGCGTCTCGGGGTCCGGCAAGTCCTCGCTGGTGTTCGACATCCTCGACCGCGCCCTCCGCCAGCGCCTGTACCGGTCGAGCGAGACGCCCGGCGCTCACGACGCCATTGAGGGCATCGACCACATCGACAAGCTCATCACCATCGACCAGGAGCACATCGGGCGCATCCCCCGCTCCAATGCCGCGACCTACTCCGACGCCTTCACCCCCATCCGCGAGGCCTTTGCCGCGACGCCCGACGCGCGGCGGCTGGGCCTGTCCGCCCGCCACTTCTCGTTCAACGTGCCCGGCGGCCGCTGCGAGCGCTGCCAGGGCGCAGGCGTCCTGACGGTCAAGATGCAGCTCCTGCCCGACGTCGAAGTGACCTGCCCTGCCTGCCACGGCCGCCGCTTCACCCGCGAGACGCTGGCTGTCCACTACCGCGACCATGACATCGCCCAGGTCCTCGACCTGACCGTCGACGAGGCGCTGGCCCTGTTCGAGGCCGTGCCCGCCGCTCGGTCCCGCCTCCAGGCGCTGTCCGACGTCGGCCTGGGCTACCTCCAACTCGGCCAGCCCGCCACGACGCTGTCCGGGGGCGAGGCGCAGCGCGTCAAGCTGGCGAAGGAGTTGGGCCGCCGCGTCACGGGCCACACGCTCTACCTGTTCGATGAGCCGACGACCGGCCTGCACCTGGCCGACACGGCCCGATTGCTGGGCGTGCTCCAGCGTCTCGTCGACGCGGGCAGTACGGTCATTGTCGTCGAGCATAACCTGGAACTGGTCAAGGCCACTGACTGGGTTATCGACCTGGGGCCGGAAGGGGGCGCGGCGG
>CAZLBQ010000624.1:0-3435 GCA_964557745.1 uncultured Anaerolineales bacterium | reverse complement strand
CAGCAGCCGCCGCAGCCCGTAGAGGATGCCCTGCACGTCATCCCAGTGGCCCGCCTGGCGCGCGAGGGCCAGCGCGGCCTGGAGGTTGCCCTCCTCGGCGTCGAGCAAGCTCATGGCCAACTGGGCTCTTGTCTGGAACAGCTCGTCGAGGTAGCGGGCATAGCCAGCATAGACGGCGGTGAAGGCGGTGTCCAGCCAGGCGCGGTCGGCGGCGAAGGTCTCGGCCAGGCGGTCGTGGAAGAACCAGGGCAGGGCGGGGTGGACGGTGTAGGTGCCGTCGCCGACGCGGCGCAGCAGGCCGACCTCGGCGGCGGTGTCGAGGTCGCGGACCCAGGCGTCCCGCGTCCGCCCGCGCACCGGGTCGGGCGCGCCTTCAACCTGGCCCAGCCAGGTCAGCACGTCGGCGTCGACAAAGCCCTGGTACAGACCGAGCAGGCTGAGACGCGCGGCCAGCGTCGGGTCGAGGGCGTCGAGGCGGTAGGTCAGCGAGGCGGCCAGCGAGCGCTCGCGCCCCTGGGCCGCGTCGTCCTCGGCCAGTGTGGCCGCGCCCGCGCGCAGCCGCGCCAGCAGAGCGTCGGGCGCCAGGCGCGCCAGCTCGGGCAGGATGACCTGGATCGCCAGCGGGTTGCCGCCCAGGTAGCCCAGCAGGTCGTTGTACTCGGGCAGGGCGCGGAGGCGCGCGGCGTCCAGCCCGGCCCGCTTGAGGACGCGGACGGCCAGCTCCTGGGCCTCGAACAGCTTGAGGCCGCGCAGCTCGACGCGGCGGTAAATAGGCCCCAGCCAGGGCTCGTCGCGGCGGCTGGTGAGCAGGACGCGGGTCCGCCCGCCGCGCAGGTCGCCCAGGAAGGCGCGCAACTCGGCCTGCTCCGCGGGCTGCCAGGTCGAGGGGCTGCCGGTCGGGAAGCCCGCCACCGGCTCGAAGTTGTCCCAGATGAGGAGGCACGGCACCTGGCGCAGCACGTCGAGGGCGACCCGGCGGCGCTGCGCCGGGTCGAGGAGTTGCCACTCCAGCCCGAGCTGCTGACGGAGGAGGGGGTTGAACACCTGGCCGATGCGGTCGACCACCTGGGCCAGCGGCAGGTAGCGCTCGAAGCTGGAGAAGAACACCGGCCCGCCGAGGCCGCCGGTCTCGGCGCGCCAGCGGGCGAAGCCCAGCGCCGTCTCGGTCTTGCCGACGCCGGCCATGCCGTGCAGCAGGACAATCGTCTCGTCCTGGCAGGCGCGCTCAAGCTCCAGGATGGCGCTGTCGCGGCCGACGAAGCCAAAGGCGGGCGGCGCGGGGCAGTCGATCTCGGCCCCGGCCCGCGCCTGTTGGTCCTCCAGGCTGGCCAGGTCGAGGCGCACGGCGTCGGGCCGCGGCGGCAAGAGGCCGAACGGCGCGGCCTGGAACAGGACGGGGACGATCCAGTCGCGCAGGGCGACGTCGCCGATGGCCGAGCTGCGCTGGGGGTTGACGCACAGGAACTCGCGGGCCACGACCACGGCGCGGGCCAGCGGCTGGCCGTTGACCAGGGCTTCGTACAGGCGGCCCATGAAGCGCACCGCCGTCTGGACGTAGACCGAGTAGGCCATGGCGACGACGCCGCGCGCCCCGGCCTGGAGGAGCTGGTTGCCGACCGAGGGGTAGGCGCTGCCCGGCTGGGTCATCCCCGACTGGCAGGCGTTGAGCAGGACGATGGGCACGCCCTTGCCCGCCAGCAGCGCCCCCAACTCCTGGCCCGTCACGAGGCGCGAGCCGCCCGTCTCCGCCTCGAACAGCAGGCAGCCGGGCGCGACGGCCTCGGCGTAGTAGCGCCCGGCGCCGGCGGCGTCGGGGAAGCTGCCGTGGCCGTCGAAGTGGAGGACGTGGTAGAAGTTGGGCTTGTCGGCCAGGACGTGCGCCAACTGCTCGAAGGTCGGCGGGCGGAGCACGTCGATGTGGACGCGGTCGCGGACGGGGCGGGTCGCCTCCAGCAGTGGGCGGGCGACGGACTGGAAGGGGACGTCGCGGTCGGGGCCGCCGGGGCGGGCGATGACCAGCAGGATGTTGAGGGTGTCGCCGCTGGGGGTGGTGGGCGGGACGAAGATGAGGCCGGGCTGGCTGCGGGCGAAGGCGTGGGCCAGGCGGGCCAGGTCGCCGTAGTCGCCGCGCGCGGGGTCGCGCAGCAACTCCCAGGGGATGGCGATGCCGGCCGGGTCGCCGGCGTGGACGGTGATCTGGGTGGTGGCGAGGTGGTCGGCGACGTGGGCGTACAGAGCGGCCGTCGCGCGGTCGCCAAAGACGGCGTCGAACAGGGTCTCGCCGACGCGCCGCATGAGGTCCTCGACGGCGCGGGCACGGGTGCGGAACTCGCCCCAGGGGAAGACGAGGAATTCCTCCAGATACCACTGGATGTCGCGGCGCTCGTCGTCGGTCATGGTGAACTTGAAGGGGACCTCGCGCTCTTGCAGCTGGGCGTCGGGCGTCGCGCGCCAGGCGACGCGCACGCGCGCCGACGACTTCTTCCGCTTAGGGTCAGGGGGGATGTGGTGGATGATCAGCTCTTGCATGACCGCGTCTCGCTCCCGAAGGCGTCCTCCTGTTGCCATGTCGGAAGCTATTTTACCATGAGTCGGGCGCAATGCAAGCCTGGGGGCGGCGCCTGTCTAAGCCGCGACAGTCAAAGGCCTCCACCTGCCAAAACAACGACACCCCAGCTAGACCAAGATCGGTCAGGTACAGCCTTGATGCGGACTGCCTCATACCCGGTGTGCCCCTTACTTGTCTCGCCGGTGGGTGCTGGCATCGTCAGCCTCGTCCTCTACCTCTGCTGCTGACTTACTCCCACGATAGCCAATGTGCCTTTCCCGCCAGTTTCCCGGCCCTTTCCTACCGCTTTCTGGGCCAGCATTTGGAGTTCGTCTGGGAAACCGCCGTCCACAGCTTACTGAACGACCGTCCCCCGGGCGTCCCCTGGGTGTCCCCTGAGCGTGAGTTCAGCGTCCCCACAAAATTGCACTAAAAAAGGACTGAACTGCCAACCGATGGGGGATGTAGACCGAATTGACGCTATCGAAGGGATGGTGATAATTCAGGTACCGCCCGTCCGCGCCGTGTGGAAACGAAGGGATGAAGCGATGAAGGAACTGACGTTACCTTACCCCGATGACCTGGAACAGGTCGTGCAACTGACGCCAGAAGAACTTGCAGCCCAGGTGCGCTTGATGGCTGCCCTGAAGATGTTTGAGTTAGGCAAGCTCTCGTCGGGCAAAGCGGCAGAACTCGCTGGCCTTAGTCGTGTGGAGTTCTTCGAGGCCTGTGGCCGCTACCGCGTCTCTGTGTTCAACTACCCAGAGGAGGAGTTGGACGCGGAACTCGAGGCGGATCTAGCGGCCTTGCGTAGAGATCAAGCATGAGTGTAGTATCGAACACGGGGCCGCTCATCGCCCTGGCCAAGGTGGACCAGTTAGCCCTCC
>CAZLBQ010000623.1:0-3450 GCA_964557745.1 uncultured Anaerolineales bacterium | reverse complement strand
CGCTGGAGAAGCCGAACGTGGCGGCCACGATAATCGGGCCGAGGGCGTTGGGGACGATGTGCCGCCACAGGATGCGCCCGCCCGGCGAGCCGACGGACCGCGCCGCCTCGACATACTCGCGCTCGCGAATGGAGAGAATCTGCGAGCGGATGAGGCGCGCATAGGTAGGCCAGGCGACAAAGGCGATGGCGCTCATTGTCACCAGGTAGTTGATGACCAGCGAGCCTTTGAAGACCTCGAGGCCCGTCGTGGCGTACAGCGAGCGGAAGACGTTGCTGACCGACTTCTGGAGCGTGGCGTCGACCAGGATGGCGAGCATGATGGTCGGGATAGACTGCGTCACGTCGATCAACCGCCCGATGACCCAGTCCAGCCAGCCCCGACTGTAGGCCGCGATGCCGCCCAGCGTCACGCCTAACGTCACCGAGATGCCCGTCACTACCGTCGCCACCAGCATGGCCGTCTGGGCGCCCCACATCAGCCGGCTGAGGAAGTCGCGTCCTAGGTCGTCGGTCCCCAGCAGGTGCTCGCGGCTCGGCATCTGGTTGGCGTTGCGCAGGCTCTGCTGCTGGTACGGGTACGGGGCCAGGGTCGGGCCAAAGATCGCCAGGAAGACGAAGAACAGAGTGACGATGAGGCCGATGAGGGATAGGCGGTTGCGGATGAGGCGGGCGAACGCGTCGCGCCACAGACTGCGGACGCGAATCGCGCCGGCGGGCGCGGCCAGGGGGCGAGGGACGGCAGGTTCACTAACAGTCGTAGCCATAGGGTCTCGCTAGTCTACAGACGAACGCGCGGGTCAATAAAGGGGTAAATCAGGTCCACCACCAGGTTCGCCACGATGACGAGGAGGGTACTGAAGATGGTCGTGCCCAGGATGACCGGGTAATCGAGGACCTTGATGCCGTTGACCACGATCTCGCCAAAGCCAGGCAGGCTGAAGATGCGGTCGATGAACACCGAGCCGTGGATCAGGCCGTTGACGATGAGGCCGAGGGACGTCACGACGGGCAGCATGGCATTGCGCATGACGTGGCGAAAGATGATCATGTAGGTTCGGAGGCCCTTGGCCTGCGCCGTCCGCACGTAGTCCTGCCCTAGCACCTCCAGCACGGCCACCCGCGTCTGACGCACCACGTCGGCCAGCGGCGCAGCGGCCAGCAACAGCACGGGCAGGATGGATTGCTGGTTGAACAGCCCCTTCCAGCCCAGCGGCACGTCGAGCAGCTTGAGCTGGAGGATGAGGACAATCATCAGCATCGGCCCCAGGACAAAGACCGGTATGGTACGGAAGACCATCGAGGTCCCGACGATGGTATAGTCGAGCCAGGTGTTGTGCCGCATCGCCGCCAGCACGCCCAGCGGGATGCCGACCACCATAAGCAGCACCGCCGCCGCCAGCCCCAGCATGATGGTGATCGGCAGGCCGACGCGAATCATCTGCATCACCGGCAGCTTGGTGGCGATGGACGTGCCCAGGTCGCCGCGCACGACTTTGCTAGCGTAGTCGATGAATTGCTCGCCAAAGGGCCGGTTGAGGCCGTACTGCTCGCGCAGCCGTTCCAGGTCCTGGGGCGTCATGTTGGCGAGGTTCTCGTTGTAGATGAGCACGATGGGGTCGCCCGGCGCGTAGAAGCCCAGCGTGAACGTCAGCAACAGTACCACGATGATGACGGGAATCGTCGTCAGCAGACGGTTGAGCAGGTAACGGAGCATAGGGGTGCCTCACGTGATGCGTGAAACGTGAAACGTGAGGCAAGCCCACGTCTCACGTTTCACGTTTCACGTTTCAGACATTACTTCTTCGCGATGTACGTGTACGGCTCGTTGAACCAGCCGTAGGGCGCCAGGTACGGGCTGAAGTTGAGGTTCTTCACCCAGGGCTGGACGATGCCGAAGTCGCCGCTCTGCCGCCACAGCGGAATCCACATGTAGTCGTCCAGGAAGGTCTTCTCGGCTTCCTGAATCTTCTTGCAGTAGTTGGGGTCCTTGCGGTCCAACGTAGCGATTTCCTTGAGCTGGGCGTCGAGCTTGTCGTTCTTGTAGCCGCCCATGAAGCGCGTGGCGTGGATGGCGTTGGAGGCGAACTGGGTGATCCACAGGCCATCGATGGGCGGGCGCGCGCTGATGCTCTGGCGGTCGACGTTGAGGAGCTTCTCATCGGGGCCGAAGCCGGACGGCTGCTCCTTGAACTCGATATCGGTGATGCCCAGGTTGGTGCGCCACATCTCCATGATGATCTGGAGGGCCTTCTTCTGGGCGGCGCCCGACGAGTTGGACGACACGCGCAGCTTGCCGAGCTTCTCGACACTGCCGTACTTGGAAGCAGCCAGTTCTTCCTTGGCCTTCTGCGGGTTGAACTCGAAATACTTCTCGTTGGCCGGGTCGTAGCACTTGTCGAGCAATTCGGGGTGCGTCGCCGCCAGCCAGGGCTGCTGCGTGCCCTCGGTCGCCCCCGCCGCCAACTCCTTGAAGTCGATGGCGTGGATGAGCGCCTTGCGCACGTTGATGTCGTCGTTGGGCGCGACGTTCCAGTGGAAGCTGGAGTAGATGCCAATGGGCAGCTTGTTCGCCAACTCCTTAGCCCCCGGCGTGCGGGCGACGAGCTTGCGGCGCGTCGGGATGTCGGCGAAGGAGTAGCCGAAGTCGACCTGGCCCTTCTCGACCAGCAGTTCGAATGCCGACTGCTCCTCGGCCACGATGAGTTCGAGGCGGTCGAGCAGCGGCTTGTCACCCCACCAGTTGGGGTTGCGGTTCATGACGATCTGGCGGCCGGTCGCGTCGATGGATGTCACCTGGTACGGGCCGTTGACGACCGGGTTGGGCTTGGCGAGGTACTGCGGGTCGGCCTTGAGCTTGTCGGCCGGCACGACACCCAGCCAGTAGATGGCGAGGCGGTGGTCCAGGTAGCGGTCGGGGCCAGTGAGCTGGATTTCCAGCGTGCCCTCGTCCTTGACGACCAGACCCGGAATCTCCTGGGCCTTGCCGTCGGCCATGTCCTGGAAGCCCTTCGCCGCCGACAACGCCCACGCGGTGTTGCTGGAGGTCTTCTGGGCCGGGGCCGTCACCCACTCCCACGAGTCCTTGACGTTCTTCGCCGTCACCTTCTGCCCGTCCGACCACTTGGCGCGCGGGTCGATCTTCATGGTCCACACGGTGAAGTCGCTATTGGGCGTCACCGACGAGGCCAGCAGCGGCTTGACGTTGAACTCGACGTCGTGATAGACCGGGCTGAGGAACTCGCTGAAGGCGACGGCCTGGCCGCCCCAGCGGCCGCTCCAAGGGGCCAGCGGTTCCTGCGAGCCAAAGCCCTGCCAGGCGATCTTGAGCACTTGCTCAGGCGCGGCATCGGCGGGGAGGGTCGGCCCGCCGGTCTTCGGCGCAGCCGGCGCGGCGGCCACCGTCGTGGGCGCGGCGTCGGTGGCTTCGGACGACGGGTCGGAGTCGGAG
>CAZLBQ010000622.1:0-3457 GCA_964557745.1 uncultured Anaerolineales bacterium | reverse complement strand
CCCACCCTGACTCATTCTTGTTCTTGAGGTAGAGGTGGCCGTTGCTGTTGCGGTACACCCCCGTTGTCGTCGCGTTACGAGTGTGACGCGTCGGGGTCGGCGTCGGCGTGGCGGTCGCGGTGGCTGTGGGCGTCGCCGTCGCAGTGGCCGTACGGATCCCGGTCGCCGTTGCCGTAGGCGACGGCGTTTGGGTAGCAGTGGCAGTTGAGGTGGCCGCGCTCATCTGTTGTACGATGACCACATTGGTAGTCGCGGTGCACCCATACGAGACCTGCGTCACCGACACGTGGTTGATCTGGTTAGACAGCAGGTTGATCGTAGCCTGGAACGGTCCGGGCGAGCCGACGCTAATGGGCTGGG
The DNA here is from genome assembly GCA_964557745.1 of uncultured Anaerolineales bacterium. Classification (GTDB taxonomy): domain Bacteria; phylum Chloroflexota; class Anaerolineae; order Epilineales; family JAHCIE01; genus JAHCIE01. The sequence goes on along the minus strand of CAZLBQ010000622.1, from coordinate 3,097 downwards.
CCATCACACAGCCGGCCTCACTGCACACTTGCACATAGTTCGACCCATAGATGTACCCGAGTCCTGTGACGGTTTGTGTCAACTGATTAGTTGGCGATGTCACCGGGTCCACCTGTGGCGCTGGCTTACACGAAGTGGGGGTCGGCGTCACTGTCGGGCTGGGTGAGGCCGATGGCGACGGTGTTGCGGTGGCCGTCGCCGTCACTGACGCCGTCGGAGTCGCCGTGGCCGTTGAGGTTGCCACCGGGTTGGGCGTCGGCGTCCGTGTGGCGGTCGCCGTGCTCGTCGCCGTCGTGGTGGCCGTCCGGCTGGCCGTCGCTGTCGCGGTGGCAGTAGGCGTTGGCGTCGCCGTCACGGGAGGACTGCCTACGGTCTGCTCCTCCAGGGCGATCTCGTTGACGAAGGCGCTGTCCCCGGCGTCGGTCCGCACGATGCTGACCACGATGCTGCGGCTCGTCGCGTAGGCGCTAGCCGGGACAGTGACGACGACGCGCTGTGGCTGGGTCGTGTCCGTCACCGTGAACTCGCTACCGACATCGACGCCGTTAACCTGGACCTTCTGGGTGGCAGGGTAACTGCCGACGGGCTGCCAGAAGGTGAGATTGACCGCGTAGCGTTTCTCAGGCACGAGATTGTCGTACTGGTAGTCAACGTGGTCACCGATGGGGTTGAGGCGGATGCTACGGTAGGGCAGCGAGTCGGAGACGGCCTGCGTCTCCGTGCCAATCCAGCCGAAGCCCCGCGCGCCCGGGTACGCTGGGTCGGCCGCCCCGCCCGCGTCGGCGTAGCGGTAGTCGATGTCGTACAGGTTCACCTCGGCGAGCACAGCCGCCACGTTGCTGGCCGCCTGGACCGTCATGCTGATGGTGCGGTCGGCGTACAGGGCCGGGTCCAGCAGCAGCGAGTAACGCTTGGGCAGGGCGTCGGTCAACGCGATGCTGCTGAGCAGGGTGTTGCCGTCGACCGCCACCGACTCGGTGCGCGACGACAGGGTACACTTCGCCAGCGTTACGTCCAGGTGGTAGAAGTGGCCGGGCTGCAGATAGTCGAAGCGGTAGAGTAGCCCGCCCACCCCCAGGCGCAGCGTCTGCTCGGGCAGACTACCGCACGCCGTCGTCGTGTCGGGCTGGCCCTGGTCGATGACACCATAGCCGGCGGTTGCCGTGTAGGCCGGGTCGTTGGCCGCGCTCCCGCTGTCCAGCAGGATCGGGCCGCGCAGGCCAACGTAGACATCCAGCCACCAGTCGTTGTTACCCTCGTCGGACTCGCCCACCTGTCGGTTGCAGTCGGCGCGGGCGAAGAGGCGGTACAGGCCCGGCGCGCTGGGTGTCCAGGGGAAGGGGACCGACACGCTGGCCTGGCCGCCCTGGCTGGGCTGGAGCGCGCTGCCCAGTTGCACGCTGCCGGGGGCGTCGGGGTTGCCCTGGTACAAGCACACCATCTCCACCCCTGCCGCCGTCTGGCCGCTGTTGCGCAACGTCAGCGTCACGCCAACTGCCTCGCCCACCACCGGCTCGCCGTTGGACAGGGTCAGGGCGGGCAAGCTGAGGTCGGGCCGCGTGAGGACCGTCTTGCTCGTCGTCGCGGCGTTGTTCGTGTCGCTCGTCTCGGCCACCCGGTTATACGGGTCGGCGGCGACGCGCACAGACACCGGTCCGGTGAAGCCCAGCGTATTCCAGGTGATAGCGGCCGGGGCCGTCCCGGTCTTGGGCACATTGGGCACGAAGGCGCTGCCGATGTACGTCTCCGCCTGACCGGGCGCCGTCGCGTAGAACGCGGCGGTGAGCGGGCCGCTGTCCACCGCGCCCGTGTTGTGGAGCGTCGCCGTCACAAGGACGTCATCGTCTTCTACGGGGTTGGCTGCGTCAAACGTGATGTCCGCCGCGCTCAGCGTCAAGTCGGGCTTGCCCGACAGCGTCGCGCTGGTGTCGACGAGGTTGGTCGCCAGCGAGGGGCTGGGCACGATGCGAATCGGGACATCGACGTCGCCGCTGCGGCCTGCCAGATAGGCGTTGAAGGCCGTCGCCAGGTTGGGGCTGGCGCGCGTAACGGGATATGTCCCGTACGTCCCCGACTCGGTCCAGTCCACCGTTCCGTCCGCCCCGACGTCGACGGTGAACGACAGCGGACCGGCGGGCGTGTCGGCCTGGCCGAACTGGAGGCTCAGGGCGACGGCGCCATAAGACGCGGCGGGGACACGCACGAAGCGCGTCTTGGCGCCCGACGGCGTGAGCGCGACGTTGGTCAGCATGACGTCGGCCTGGCGGTCAACCTGGACGCGCACCGGCACGTCGACATTCGCGCCCCAGGCGACGTCGGTGCGGTCCAGCAGGTAATTGTTGAAGGCCGTCGCCAGCCCGCTGGCGGTGAGCGTCGCCGGGAAGGACGAGTTGCCGTTGAAGGTGTAGTCGCACGTCCCGTCATTGCCAATGTCCAGGCACAGGGTCAGGTTGCCCGACGACGCACCCGTGTTGCTGACGAGGGCATCCAGCTTGGCCGCGCCGAGGACCTGCTTCTTGAGGCGCAGGACGTTACTGGCCTGGCCCGCTGCTCCGAACTGGAAGCGTCGCCCGAACTGGACCTGGTAGGTCGCGCCGTTGCTGAGGGTCTCGGGCAGCGTCAGCCGCGCCGTCGTATAGGGCGAGGCGTCCACCTGCTCGACGGAGTAGCAGTTGAGCTTCTGCTCGCTGGCAGGCGGGTTAGTCGTCCCGCTCCGCGTATCGCAGTACTCGACGCGGATCCGACCAACACCGCCAGCACCGCCAGGTTTTCCTGACCCACTTGACGGATCACCACAGATACCACCAAGTGCCGAAACTTGATTGCTGCCGAGCGCACCCACGCCCACAGTTATTTTGATCGAACCACCAGCACCTCCCCCACCTCCTCCTTCGTTGCCTGCGCCACCACCAGTACAACTGCCAGCGAGTTTGTTGGCAGATGACGATATGGTACCGTTGAGGGTTAGAGAGCGGGTGGAAATGCTAATAATACCACCACCATTTCGGCCCATTGCTCCTCGATTTGCATTGGCGCGCCCACCGCCACCCCCCCCACCTCCTAGCATCATGATAGACAGTGTGGATGTCCCGGATGC
>CAZLBQ010000621.1:0-3465 GCA_964557745.1 uncultured Anaerolineales bacterium | reverse complement strand
GCGACCGCAAGAAGGACATCATCATCAGCGGCGGCGAGAACATCTCGACCATCGAGGTCGAGCAGGTCATCGTGCGCCACCCGGCCGTCATGGAGGTCGCGGTCATCGCCGTCCCGGACGACAAGTGGGGTGAGGTGCCCAAGGCATTCGTCACCCTCAAGCCGGGCGTGAGCCTGACGGCGGAGGAGTTGACGGAGTTCTGCCGCGCCAACATGGCGCGCTTCAAGGTACCCAAGGCCATCGAGTTTACCGAGTTGCCCAAGACTTCGACGGGCAAGATTCAGAAGTTCCGTCTGCGCGACAAGGAGTGGGGCGGCCGGGAGAAGCGGATCAACTAGCGCCATGCGGCCCGCCGTCCAGATGCTGCGCCTGGGACGCCTGGGGTGGCTAGGGGCGGGCGGCGTGGCCGCGCTGCTGCCCGCGCTCCTCGCCCTGCTGCCGGGCGTCAGCGCCAACTACATCCTGTATGTCATCAACCTGGGCCTGGTGATGGGCGTCGCCGCCGTCGGCCTCAACCTGCTGACGGGCGTCGCGGGCCAGATCAGTCTGGGTCAGGCCGCGTTCATGGCCGTCGGGGCCTACACCTCGGCCTGGCTGACAGGACAGGTGGGCGCGCCGTTCGTCGTCGGCTGGCTGGCCGCCATCGCGGTGACGACGGGCCTCGGCGCGGGGCTGGGGCTGGTCGCCCTGCGTCTGAGCGGTCCTTATCTGGCTGTGGCGACGCTGGCATTTGGCGTTGCCGTCGTCCAATTGCTGGTCTACTTCGATGGCGTGACGGGTGGCGCGGCGGGCCTCAAGGTCGCCCCGGCGGCGCTCGGCCCCCTGGTCCTGGCCAGCGACGCACGCTTCTACCCCCTGGCGCTGGCCGCGTGCGCGCTGGCCGTCCTGCTGGGTCGGCGGGTGACGGCGGCGGCGCTGGGGCGCGCCTGGACGGCGCTGCGCGAGGACGAGGGCGCGGCAGCGGTGATGGGCGTCAACATAGCGTACCACAAGACGCTGGCCTTCGCCCTCAGCGCGGGTTACGCGGGCGCGGCGGGCAGCCTGTTCGCAGCGCTGGTCGGCTTTATCACGCCTGAGAATTTCACCCTGGCCCTGTCGATTCAACTGTTGACCATGATTGTCGTCGGTGGCCTGGCCTCGCTAGGCGGGAGTGTCGTGGGCGCGCTGGTCATCACCGCGCTGCCCATCTGGCTGTCCACCGCGCCGGGTCTGCCCAAGAACCTGTCGCTAGGTGTGTTCGGCCTGCTGATGATCCTCGTCATCCTCGGCCAGCCGCGCGGGCTGGCGGGGCTGCGCCTGGGTGAGACCAGGGGCAGAGATACGAACGACGGTCATGCTAGTGAGCCGCGGCCTTGAGCCACGCGAAGCGGGAGCGAAGCACTTGCTCTGGCAACATCGCCAGAGGAGTCCCTTCGCTCCGCTACTCAGAACCTTCCCCTGTCACTCCGAGCGGAGCGAGGAGTCTGCTCTGGCAACGCAGTCGGAGCAGATGCCTCACTGCGTTCGGCATGACAGTCGAAGGGTTCTTGCCCCAGCGCATGTCGCTCCCGACAGGGCCTTCTCAGGGTGACAACCCAAAGCATGATAGTTCCATACCGGCAGCCAAAAAGCGCGAATGAGGAATACTCATGAACATCCACCGTTATCCCCTTGCCCGCCTCGTCGTCCTCATCCTCACCGTCAGCCTGTGGCTGGCGGGGTGTAGTAGCCCAGCGCCCGCCGCCGCGCCTGCGCCGAAGACTCCCCTGGCCGCCACCAGCGGCGACCGCACGGGCGTCACCGATACCGAGGTCGTGATCGGGACATGGGGGCCGCAGAGCGGACCGGCGGCGACGTATGGCATCGTGGACCGCGCGATGGACTGCACCTTCAAGTATGTCAACGACAAGGAGGGCGGCGTCAACGGGCGCAAGATTCGGTTCATCTACGAGGACGACGCCTACTCGGCGGCGCGGACACCGGCCGTGGTCAAGAAGCTCGTCGAGCAGGACAAGGTCTTTGCCCTGGTCGGCGGGCTGGGGACGGCCAACAATCTGGCCGTGATGGACTACCTCGTGCAGAACGGCGTCCCCCACATCTCGCCCGCCACCGGGTCGAGCCTGATGGCGAACCCGCCGCGCCGCACCGTCTTCGCCCTCCAGACGAACTACGTCACCGAGGCCAACATCCTGACGGGCTACGCCGTCGATAGCCTCAAGGCCAACAGCGTCGTCGTCTTCTACCAGAACGACGCCTTCGGCAAGGAAGGCCGCGACACGGTCGCGGCGGTGTTGGAGAAGCGGGGCAAGAAGCTGGCAGGCGACGTGCCCTACGAGGCGTCGGAAACGGATTTTAGCTCCCATGTCCTCAAGGCGCGCAGCCTCAACCCGGACACGGTCATTCTGTGGTCGCTGCCGTCGCCGACGGCCAAGTTCGCCAACGAGGCCGAGAAGCTGGGCTGGCGGCCCCGCTTCCTGATGAGCGCCGTCAACAACGACCCGGTGATGTTCCAACTCGCGCCGACGGCCCTCAACGGTATCATTATGGCGAGCTGGCTGCCCGACGTGTTTGGCGACCACCCGCGCGCGAAGTTCTACCGCGACGAGATTCACGCCAGGTGCCTCGCCAACGAGCCGGTCAGCGGCTTCGGGCTGGCGGGGCAGGCCCACGCCGAGTTGCTAGTCGAGGGGCTGCGGCGGGCGGGGCGCGACCTGACGCGTGAGGGGCTGGTGGCGGCGCTGGAGGGGATGAAGGACTGGAACGGCGGGACGGCGTACAAGGTAAGCTACGGGCCGAACCAGCGCCAGGGCCAGAACGCCGCCTACATCTACCAGGCGGACGCGGCGGCCAAGCGCTTCAAGACGCTGGGCGACGTCATCGAGTACAAGTGAGGGGCTATCGGCTCACGTCAGCGACGAGGCGGGCGGCCAGGGCGCGCTCATCGTCGTCGGTCGTGACAGCGCCGTCGAGGCGGGCGTCACGCAGATAGGCCAGGATGGCGCGGTAGGGTGGGCCGGGCGACAGCCCCATCGCCCGCAGATCATCCCCGGTCAGCGTCGGGCGGACGTGGGCGAGCCGCTGGCGATAGTCCGCCAGCCGCTCGCCCAGCACCGGGTTCTCCTCGGCAATCCCCACCAGGCACAGCGCCACATCCGAGAATGGTTCGAGCAGGCGCACCAGGGCGCTCGGCTGGAGGGCGGGCGCGAGCAGGCGCGGGATGAGCGCCCGCAAGCCTAGCACCTCGCGCACCAGCCGCGTATCGACACGGCTGAGCTTGAGCGCCAGCGCGATGGCCTCGGCGCTCGTCGCCGATTGGTCATACAGGACGAGGGCCAGGCTCTGAGCCGCCGGCAGGGGCGGTGGAGCCATGACGCTGGCGACGACCAGGGGCGGCGGGTCGTCGGGGACAGGCTGACAGGACAGAGCCTCGTGAGCGCGGGCCAGCCCCGCGTCTGTTGGCTGCGTCCAGCGCAGGTCGGTGTGCAG
>CAZLBQ010000620.1:0-3468 GCA_964557745.1 uncultured Anaerolineales bacterium | reverse complement strand
AGCATGACAGGTGGGACACACTTCCTGGGGCCACGCGCTAGAGCTATGAAACGTGAAACGTGATGAGGTGTACATGTCTCACGTTTCACGTTTCACGTTCGTAGGAGACCCTTATGATTGACCCCTCGTCTTTCCCCGGTCGCGGCAAGGTCGCCATGCTGCGCACGCGCCCGGAGACCGTGCTGCAGGATTACGGCACGCTGATGCGGCTGGCCGACTACCAGGCCGCCCTGCCCAAAGACCGGGATACCTTCCTCAAGATTAACATCTCCTGGCAGACGTGGTATCCCGCCTGCTCCAGCGCGCCGTGGCAGGTCGAGGGCGTCATCAAGACAATGCTCGACGACGGCTATCGCGGCGAGAGCCTGATGGCCGCCCACAACCGCACCGTCGTCGTCGATGCCCACGTCGGTGAGCGCAACAACGGCCACAAGGCCGTCGTCGACAAGTACGGCATCCAGAACGTCCATCTCTATGAGCCAGACATCGAGTGGGTCCGCTACGAGCCGCGCACGCCGATGCTCGTCCTCAACGAGGTTTTCCCCGAGGGCATCCTCATCCCCAAGCCCTTCCTGGGCCGCAACATCGTCCAGTTGCCGACGGTCAAGACCCACGTCTTCACGACCATCACGGGCGCGATGAAGAACGCCTTCGGCGGCCTGCTCAATGAGAAGCGCCACTGGACCCACGCCGTCATCCACGAGACGGTGGTGGACCTGCTCGCCATCCAGCAAGAGATCCACAGCGGGCTGTTCGCCGTCATGGACGGCACGTTCGCGGGCGACGGCCCCGGCCCACGCGCCATGCGCTGGCACGAGAAGGACGTCATCCTGGCCTCCGCCGACCAGGTCGCCATCGACGCCATCTCGGCCAAGCTCCAGGGCTTCAACCCGCTGGACCTCAAGTTCATCCGCCTGGCCCACGAGCGCGGCCTGGGCGTGGGCGACCCGCGCGAGATTGAGCTAGTGGGCGAGCCAGCGCTGGTCGAGCAAGCGTGGGACTTTGTCCAGGAGGACACCTTCGCCAGCAAGGGCCAGAAGCTCATCTATCACGGCCCGCTCAAGCCGCTGGAGAAGCCGCTGCTGCAAAGCCCGGTTGTCCCGTGGTCGTACGTCGCCTCGCGCGCCTACCACGACGCCTACTGGTACCCGCGCGTCGGCCACACTCGCGTCGAAGAGGCCTACGCGACCAAGTGGGGCCGCCTGTTCAAAACCTACGTGCCGGGCGAGCCGGAGGACGACGGCTACTGGCGGCGCTTCGCCGCGTACGCGGGCGTCGGCGCGCTGGGCGCGGCGGCCCTGGGCGCGCTGCTCCTGCGCGGGCGGGGGAATGGGCATGGCAATGGGAACGGGCAATCAAGCTGAGTAAAGGACAGGAAGGCATGAACTGGCGTGAACACATCTCAGTGGATCCCCACATCTGTCATGGCCAAGCATGCGTCAAGGGAACCCGCATCATGGTCTCGGTCGTTCTCGACAATCTGGCGGCTGGCTTGAGCCATGCGGAGCTTCTGACGAGCTACCCATCGCTCACAGAAGACGACATTCATGCCGTCATAGCCTATGCTGGCGAGTTAGCGCGGGAGCGCTTCGTTGCCACTCCAACAGGAGTCGCTGATTGAGGTTCAAGATTGACGAGAACTTGCCCCTCGAAATTGCCGAGAGCTTACATAGGGCAGGCCACGATGCGCTGATGGTGACGGAACAAGGGTTGGGCGGCGTCGCGGATGAGCGAGTCGGAGCCGTCTGCCAGAACGAGGATCGTATCCTCGTGACGTTGGACCTTGACTTCGCCAACATCTACGCCTACCCGCCGCGAGACTATCCAGCCATCATGGTGATACGCGTCCGGAGGCAGGACAAACTCCACGTTCTTGCGGTGTTTCTGCAAGTTATGCCGTTACTGGAGATAGAGCAAATCGAGCAGCGCCTCTGGATCATGGGGAAGACGGGCATCCGGCTTCGCGGCACAGCTTGAGGGTCTTCCTCAGTTCCCTCTACGCCGCTCCCCAACGCCTCCACTGCCCCTTGACATCCTCGCCCACTTCACGTATACTTTACAAACAATCGTTCTGTGTTGAAAACGAGCGAGCTTCGTAATACCCTTCACTGTCCCCACGTTCTATCTCTGTAGAAGGCTATTTCCCATGACCCGCACGCGTCTCGCCCTCGTGGCGCTGATTCTGTTGCTCGCTCTCGCCCTGGGTCGCGCCGCCAGCGCGCGCCTCGGCCTGAGCCGTGATTCATTGACCGTCCCGCCCGCCATCGCCTTCAGCGCCGAGCGGCTGGCCCGCGCCGAAGCATCGGAGGCCGCCGCCCGCCGTCTCCTCTATCCGACGCCGACAGTCGAACCGACCGACAGCCTGCCTGACGTCGCCGCTGTTGATGTTCAGCCTACCCTGCCGCCGCAGCCGACCGTGCCGCCCTCACCCGCGCCGTCGTCAGCGCAGGGGGCGACCGTCACGACGGAGACGCTCAACGTTCGGTCTGGCCCCGGCACTCAGTTCGACATCCTCACCCAGGTTCACAAGGGCGAGCGCCTCACCTTGCTCAGCCCCGCCGCGGCCTGGCCGCAAATTCGCACCGCGACTGGCGTCGTCGGCTACGTGAGCGCCGCCTATCTGCGCCTCGACAACGGGCTGTCGAGCAGTAGCGTTCCTGCCCAGGGGCTGCCGAACCTCCCGCCTGGGGAGCAGGCTCCACCCCTGCCCTCAAACCCTGTCCCGAACCGCCCACCGTCGTCCGCTCCCGGCAGCGACGACGGCGACAACTCGGTCCGCGTCTCCAACCAGACCGGCGGCGCGTACACCTTTGACACGCAGGAGTTCATGCGTCTGCTGCGCGACGAAGGCATCGCCGCCGAGAACATCAGCGTCACGCTCATTGACACGGGCTTCGGCAACCGCAGCGCGACCACCTGGGGCGACATGACCGTCGACTGCAACCCGATTCAGGTGCCGGTCGATCCCTCGCGGCCGGCCCCGCCCGGCAACGGCAAGACGGGCGCGGCCTTCTGCAACGCCGTCGCCCTCCACGAGAGCTACCACCTGATTACCCTGGCCCGCGCCGGCTGGGGTGGCGCGGAGCCTGACGCCGACGCATTTGCCAGTCAGCGCCTGAAGAAGTACACTCTGGTCCGCTAACTCATGGGACCCAGGGAACTCATGGGCGCTCATGGGAAGATAGCCATCCCGTGAGCGCCCATGAACACGTCTACTCTGTCCCGCCTCCTCGCCCTCAACGCCTTCTGGTTTGCCCTCAACGTCTCGAACAACGCCTTCGACCCCATCCTGCTGCCCCTGCTCGTCCAGGGCTTCGTGCCGGAGAGCGTCAAAAGCTCGACCCTGGCGACCCTCGGCGTCGCGGGCCTGCTGGTGGCGATGGTCTGGCAGCCGGTCGTCGGCGGCTGGAGCGACCGGGCGCGGGGCGGGCGGCTGCCCTTCCTGCTAACGGGCAGCATCGGCATGCT
>CAZLBQ010000619.1:0-3477 GCA_964557745.1 uncultured Anaerolineales bacterium | reverse complement strand
CGTCGAAGGTCTTCATCGCGCCCTTGAAGCCCTCGGGGTGGTCCTTGCTGTTGAGGACTTCCGGGCTGCCCAGGACGTGGTCCAGCGGGATGCGGGCGTTGTCGAAGACGATCATGGCCGTGTCGCTGGCGCGAATGCCCATCTTGTGCTCGAGCTTGAGAATCTCGACGCCCGGCGTGCCCGCCTCGACGACGAAGGGCTTCATGCCCGCGCGGCCCGCCGTCGGGTCGACGGTGGCCCACACGACGATGATACCGTTGGAGTCCTTGAGCGCCTTGTGGCCCGACGTGACATAAATCTTCGTCCCGTTGAGCACCCACTCGTCGCCGTCGCGCTTGGCCGTGGTGCGGATGGCCGACGTGTCGGACCCGCACTGCGGCTCGGTCATGCACATCGCGCCCCAGGTGGGCGTGTCGCCGGTGAAGCGGCGCAGGAAGCGCTCCTTCTGCTCCGGCGTGCCGACGGCCTGGATGGCCGCGCCGGCGAGCTGGCTGCTGGGCATCGTCAGGTAGATGCCGGCGTCGCCCCACGACAGCGCCTCGATCATGTGGATCATGCGCAGGTTGGTGGTGCGCGGGCGCTTGCCGTTGCTGCTCGTCTTCTCCTCCTTGGGCTTCAAGGAGGCTTCCAGGTCCTTCTTGGCCTGCTCGGCCATCATCGGCCAGGTGGTATAGATGAACTCCCACGGAATCTCGTGTTCGTTCTCATCGTAGAAGCGCGACTTGGGGCGCATGACGTGCTCGGCCACCATCTGCGTCATGGCGACCTGCTGGGCGACATTATCGGGGAGGGAGAAGTCGATCATACTGTGTGTCCTTCCTTCACTTTCCTCGCCGACCACTGACCACCGACCACTGACCACTCAGATGGGGCTGTCGTCGGTCGTCGGTCGTCGGTCGTCGTTGGTCGATTACACCATTCCCATGCCGTCCAGGACGGCGAAGCTGCGGGCGTTGCGGAGCCAGAGTTCCACTGGATGGTCGCGGATGTAGCCGTGACCGCCGAGGATCTGGACCGAGCGGTCGCCGCACATCAGCGCCGTCTCGTCGGTGAAGGTCTTGGCCAGGCGCACCTCGCGCACGGCGTCGAGGCCCTGGTCGAGCCGCCACGCCGCTTCCCACACCATCAGGCGGCCGCCGTCGATGTCGGTCTGCATCTCGGCCAGCATGAAGGCGATGGCCTGACGGGTGGCGATGGGCGCGCCGAACGTCTCGCGCTCCTTCGCGTAGGCCATGGCGTACTCGAGGGCGGCGCGAGCCACGCCAATGGCCATGGCGGCCATGCCGACGCGGGCGTAGTTGAGGACGGTCGGGAAGAGGACGCCCTTCTCGCCGCCGAGCTTGCACTTCTGGCTGACGTGGACATCGGTGAGGCTGACCTTGTAGGTCGGCAGGCCCTTGATGCCCATGTTCTTCTCGCGCTCGCCAATGGTGATGCCCGCTGCGCCGAGGTCGACCAGGAAGCCCTGGGTCGCGTCGCCCTCCTTCGCCCACACCAGCATCATCTGGGCGTCGGCGGCGAGGGGCACGTAGGCCTTGACGCCGTTGAGCAGGTACACGTCGCCGTCGCGGGTGGCCGTCGTGTACAGGTCTAGCGGGTCGTAGGTGATGCGCGGCTCCAAGAGGGCCGCCGTGGCCGGGATGAACTCGTCGCCACAGAAGCGGGGCAGGTACTCCTGCTTCTGCTCCTCGGTGCCGCCGATGAGCAGGGGCACGGCGACGGACATGGGGGCCGTGAGGTACAGCGCCGACGCCAGGTCGCCCCACGCCAGTTCCTCGGCGACCAGGGCGCCGGTGACGGCCGAGTGCTCGCTGGCGAAGCCGCCGTAGGCCTCCGGGATGTTGGCGGGAACGATGCCCAGTCCCCAGCCGGTCTGGATGATGTCGGCGGGGATCTCGCCGCTGTCGTCGGCCTCGCGCATGATGCTGCGCAGTTGCTCGCTGGCAAAGTCGCGCACCGAGTCGACAATCATCTGTTGTTCTTCGGTCGGAGCAAAGGAAATCATGAAACCTCCGTTCTGGTGGTGCGAGTAACCGGTTAAGCCTCTCGTCGTGTGACTTGCGACGGCGGGCCAGTAATGCGCAGACCATCGTCACTGAAGACACGCCAGTCATCGAAATCGTATGTGTGAACCGCCCCGATGCCGTGAGCCAACGCAGCTGCGGCGTGACGGGCATCATGGATGCGGCGGGCCATCAGTTGGTGCGTCTGCGCCAGTTTGAGAGCGATAAGAGCGACATCCAGCCCCTCGTCCAGGACAACGACTGCTGCGGGTGGTTCCACAATGAGTTGAACAGCCTCCGCCGCCTCCCTGGCCGAGTGACGCGGTTGAGCCTTCTCCCACGTCAGCGCTGCGTAGACCTTACATAGGATACTGGTGGTTGTACAAGCCAGGATATCACCGCGCCGCGCCTGCTCCACAAGTGGCCGAGCTTCTTCATGACGAGGATCCTCTGCTAGCAGAGCGCCGATGAATAGCCCGGCGTCGAAGAGGGTGTAGCGCCCTAGCTCGCGACCCTCAGTCCTCGCCATAGGCGGCGTCCTTCCACCCCTCGGGAATGCGGCCTCTCAGCACGGGTAGCGGCTTCAGGGGCGGCTTTGGCTCAATCATCACCTCCTTGCCATCGGGCAGCCGGACGATGACGGTTGCCCCCTGGTCCGCTACATCTTGCAACAGTTCGTCGAGGGACCGAGCCTTTAGTTCATCGAGGGTCAGGGTGCGCTCAACCACCCGCGCCTCCCTTCTCGCGCAAGGCCGAGCGCAGCACTTTGCCCACCGCTGTCTTGGGCAGGCTGTCGCGGAACTCGACATGGCGCGGGCACTTGTGCGGCGCGAGCTGGGTGCGGCAGAAGTCGATGACGTCGTCGGCCGTCAGGGTCTGGCCCGGCTTGGTGACAATGAAGGCCTTGACGCTCTCGCCTTGGTAGGCGTCCGGGATGCCGATGACGGCGGCTTCCTGGATCGCCGGGTGGGTATACAGCACCTCCTCGACCTCGCGCGGGTAGACGTTGAAGCCGCTGACGATAAGCATGTCCTTCTTGCGGTCGACAATATAGAAGAAGCCGTCCTCATCCATCGTAGCGATGTCGCCGGTGTAGAGCCAGCCACCGCGCAGGGTGTGGGCCGTCTCGGCCGGCTTGTTCCAGTAGCCCTTCATAATCTGGGGGCCGCGAATAATCAATTCGCCCATCTCGCCGGGCGGCACGGGCGTCGTCCCCGTCTCGACGTCGACAATCATGCAGTCGGTGTCGGGGTAGGGCAGGCCAATGCTGCCGGGGCGGTTCTTGTTGAAGGTCGGGTTGACATGCGTCGTCGGCGAGGCTTCAGTCAGCCCATAGCCCTCCAGGATATTGACACTCGCCATCTCCGCGAACCGCTCGATGACCTCGACGGGCAGCGGGGCTGAGCCGCTGTTGCACTGGCGCAGCGCACTCCAATCGATGCTGTGCGCCTGCGGATGGTTGAGGAGGGCAATG
>CAZLBQ010000618.1:0-3484 GCA_964557745.1 uncultured Anaerolineales bacterium | reverse complement strand
TGGACGAGCTGGCGAACTTCAAGCACGCGCCGCGCAACCTGCCGGAGCGCGAGGCGCACATCCTGGCCCAGGCCGACGTTGTCTTTACGGGCGGGCGCAGCCTCTACGAGTCGCGGCGCGGTAAGCACCCCAATGTCCACCTCTTCGCCAGCGGTGTCGAGCCGGCCCACTTCGCCCAGGCGCTCGCTGAAGCGACCCCCGTCGCGCCCGAAATTGCCGACCTGTCGCGCCCGGTGCTTGGCTACACGGGCGTCATCGACGAGCGGCTGGACCTGAACTTGCTACGCGAGCTGGCCCAGGCCCGCCCCGACTGGTCCATCGCCATGATCGGCCCGGTCGTCAAGATCGACGCAAAGGACTTGCCCGGCCTGCCCAACATCCACTACCTGGGCAAGCAGCCCTACGAGCGGCTGCCTCAGTTCCTCAAGGGCTTCGACGTCTGCCTGATGCCGTTTGCTCTCAACGACGCCACGCGCTACATTAGCCCGACCAAGACACTGGAGTACATGGCCGCCCACCAGCCCATCGTCAGCACCCCGGTGCCCGACGTCGTGGCCAACTGGTCGGACGTCGTCCGCATCGCGCCTGACACGGCGGGCTACATCGCCGCCATCGAGGCCGCACTGGCCGAGAACGAGGCCGAGCGGGCCGCCCGCTGGGCGCGGGAGGACGTGGTCCTGAACCGCAACACCTGGGACCACATCGCCGCCCAGATGCACGCGCTGATTGAGCAAAGCCTGGCCGCCGCGCCCCCCGGCGCGGGCCAGGCGTCCGCCGCCCTCGCAGCGGCCGATTGACCCGTAGCGCCTATGTAGAGCGCCGCCTTCAGTCGGCGTCCAACGAGACCCCACCCATGGACACAAGCCCCGCGACGGCGGTAAGCGACACCTTCGCCAGTTGGATTGAGCTGATCTCGCGCGGCATCGAGCTGCTGGCGATTGTGGTCATCGTGCTGGCGATCGCCTACGCTACGACCCGCTACGTCACGCAGTCCATCACCCACTCCCCCCTCGGTGACCCCTACAACCGCTTCCGCGTCCTGCTGGGCCGGGCGCTGCTGCTCGGCCTGGAAATCCTGGTGGCCGCCGACATCATCCGCACCGTCGCCTTGCAGCCCTCGCTGACCAGCATCACCGTACTCGGCATCCTGGTCGTCATCCGTACCTTCCTGAGCTGGTCCCTCGTGGTCGAGATCGAGGGGCGCTGGCCCTGGCAGACCAAAGGCGAGGCGGCCAGCGCGGAGGGGGCCAAACCGACCGAATCGTGATGAGTTTCAAAACTGGTCCGGTTTCAAACGTGTGCGGTGGTTGCGCCCGCGCCTCATGTCCCCTAGACTTGCGTACAGAACACGGGACCGTCGTGGTCCCGGTCGCAACGCATCACCAGAGTCAAAAAGGGGAAGAGCATGGGCAAAGTTCGTGTCGCCATCATTGGCGTGGGCAATTGCGCGTCGTCGTTTGTGCAAGGTATCCAGTACTACCGCCACGCGCAGCCCGACGAATTCGTGCCGGGGCTGATGCACGTCAACCTGGCGGGCTACCATATCAGCGACATTGAGTTTAGCGCCGCCTTCGACATCGACGTCAACAAAGTCGGGCGCGACCTGAGTGAGGCCATCTTCACCGCACCCAACAATACGGTTAAGTTCAGCGACGTCCCGCCCCTCGGTGTCCGCGTCGAGCGCGGCATGACCCACGACGGCCTGGGCAAGTACCTCAAGGAGATGATCACCAAGGCCCCCGGCTCGACCGCCGACATCGTCCACATCCTGCGCGACAGCGGTACGGACGTGGTCGTCAACTACCTGCCCGTCGGCAGCGAGATGGCGACCAAGTGGTACGTCGAGCAGATCCTCGAGGCGGGCTGCGCCTTCGTCAACTGTATCCCCGTCTTCATCGCCCGCGAGGCGTACTGGCAGCGGCGCTTCCAGGAGCGCGGCCTGCCCATGATCGGCGACGACATCAAGTCCCAGGTCGGCGCCACCATCACCCACCGCGTCCTGACCCACCTCTTCCGCGAGCGCGGCGTCAAGCTCGACCGCACCTACCAACTCAACTTCGGTGGCAACACTGACTTCTACAACATGCTCGAACGCGAGCGGCTGGAGTCGAAGAAGATTTCCAAGACCAATGCCGTCACCTCGCAACTCGACTACGCCCTCGACCCCCAGGACGTCCACGTCGGGCCGAGCGACTACGTCCCCTGGCTGACCGACCGCAAGTGGTGCTACATCCGCATGGAGGGCACGACCTTCGGCGGCGTGCCGCTCAACATGGAACTCAAGCTCGAAGTGTGGGACTCGCCCAACTCGGCGGGGGTCGTTATCGACGCCGTGCGCCTGTGCAAGCTGGCCCTCGACCGCGGCATCAGCGGCACGCTCGAAGGCCCGTCGGCCTACCTGATGAAGTCGCCGCCGGTCCAGATGGCCGACGACGACGCCCGCGACCAAACCGAGCGCTTCATCGCCGGCCAGCCGCCGGCCACACCTGAGCCGGTCTTGCATACCAACGGTCAGCCAGCGTAAAATAGAGGTGTGTTGAGCTACACCCTCTGGCGCTTCCTCCACTGGCTCGCCAATCACCTCCCCCGTCGCCTGGCCTGGGCCTTGTTCACGGTCCTGGGCTGGGCGACGTTCTACCTGGCCCGCGGCGTGCGCGCCAACGCCGTCGACAACATGCGCCACGTGCTGGGGCCGCAGGCGACCGACGCTGAGGTGAAAGCCCACGCCCGCGCCGCGTTGGTCCACCAGTTGCAGAACTACTACCTGCTCCTAGGGCCACTCGTCTCGGACGAGGAGTGGCAGGCTAACCACACTGTCGAGGGTTGGGGACACTTCGCCGAGGCGCGCGAGGCGGGCAAGGGCGTGATCTTCGTCAGCGGCCACTTCGGCAACCTGGAGCACATCGCCGAGTTGGTACGGCGCGACTATGACCTGCCGTTCACCGCTCCCGCCGAGGCCATCAAGCCGCCTGAACTCTTCGCCATGATGGTCGCCCAGCGCGAGAAGCACGGCGGGCGCGGCATCCCCGCCGACACCAGCGCCATGGAACTCGTCCGCCGCCTGCGGCGGGGCGAGGTGGTTGGCCTGGCTGCCGATCTTGACGTGACCCACGCCGGCGTCGTCGTCGACTTCTTCGGTGCGCCCGCCCTCCTGCCCCAGGGACCCGCCCGGCTCTCGCTGCTGACGCGGGCGCCCGTCATCTTCGCCGCCACGGTGCGGCAGGGTTACCGCCACTATCACACCGTCTTCGAGCGCATGCCCCCCTTTGCCCAGACCGGGGACCGCGAGGCCGACATCCGCGCCGCCACCCGCCTGATGGCCGAGTATCTTGAACGCTGGATTGGGCAGTGCCCGACGCAGTGGACGCAGTTTAGCCCCATCTGGCGCTGGGCTGAGCCGCCGCCTAGGGAAGGCGCGCCCCGGCAAACGTGACAGATTCCCCACTTGCTGGTATGATTAGCCCGGCCCGGCGGCGGTCGCGTA
>CAZLBQ010000617.1:0-3486 GCA_964557745.1 uncultured Anaerolineales bacterium | reverse complement strand
CTCTCCCATCGGCCGCGAGTGGCGGTTTTTTGGAGGGGGTGAGCGAGTTCGACGCGTTGTTTTTCCAGATTTCGCCGCGGGAGGCGCGACGCATGGATCCGCGTCAGCGGCTGTTTCTGGAGACGGCCTACCAGGCGGCGGAGCGGGCCGGCTACGGCGGCCAGCGGCTGCGCGCCAGCGACACCGGGGTCTTCGTCGGCGCGGGGGCCTCCGATTACCAAGGACGCGGCGGCGGCGACGAGTACTGGGCGACCGGGTCCAACCCCTCGCTGCTGCCGAGCCGACTGGCCTACTTCCTCGATCTGCACGGCCCTTGCGTGCCGCTCGACACCGCCTGCAGTTCCGCGCTGGCGGCGGTGCAGTTGGCGGTCGAGAGCCTGCGGCGGGGAGAATGCCGCTTCGCCTTCGCCGGCGGCGCGCATGTGAATCTGTCGTTGGCCAACTTCGCCGCGTTCGCGCGGATGGGAGCCCTTTCTCAACAAGGAGCATGCCGCGCCTTTGACGACCGGGCCGACGGCTTCGTCCCCAGCGAAGGGGTGGGCGCGCTGCTGCTGCGCCCCTTGGCCGACGCCCTGGCCGCCGGAGACACCATCCACGTGGTGATCCGCGGGGCGGCGATCAACAACGACGGCCGCACCAATGGCCTGACCGCCCCCAATCCGCGGGCCCAGACCGAGGTGCTGGTCCGCGCTTGGCGGGACGCCGGAATCGATCCAGCCAGTTTGAGCTATCTGGAGGCGCACGGCACCGGCACCGCGCTGGGGGACCCCATCGAGGTCGAGGCGCTGACGCAAGCTTTTGCGCGCTTCACCACGCGGCGGCAATTCTGCCATCTCGGCTCGGTGAAGAGCCGGCTGGGACACTGCGAGGCGGCCGCAGGCATGGCCAGCCTGGCGCAAGCGCTGGCCTGCTTCCAAGCGCGTCGCTTGCCTGCCACGCGCCACTTCAACGCCCCCAATCGACATATCGAGTTCGAACAGTCCCCCCTGGTGGTCGCCGACCGGGCGCGCGATTGGACCAGCGCGCCGCGCCGAGCCGGCGTGAGCGCCTTTGGGTTTAGCGGCGTCAACGTCCATCTGGTGCTGGAGGAGGCCCCCGCGCCCCGAGCCAGCGCGCCCGTCGCGGGCCCGCAGTTGTTCGTCATTTCGGCCCGCAGCCCGCAGGCGCTCGAGCAACTGGTTGCCGCCTACCAAGAATATCTGACTCAACCCGACGCGGCCGACTTGGCCGACCTCTGCTTCACCGCGCAGGTGGGACGATTCCACCTGGCTCAGCGCCTGGCGGTGGTGGCCGACAGCCGGCGGCAACTGGCCCAGCGCCTGGCGCAACGAACGGATGTGTTCACCGCCAGCGCGGCCGACGATTGGGCCGAGCAGTTATTGGCTGCCCAGCCGCCCCAACGCCTGGCCGGTCTGAGAGACTACTGCCAGGGAGAGGTTTGGGAAGAACAGGCGCGGCCCGTCGTGGATCGGCTGGCTGGTGACACAGCGCAGTTGGAGCCAACGGAGCTCTTGCCCCTCTTGGCGCGGCTCTACGTCCAAGGGGTCGAGATCGATTGGGCGCGGCTGCATGCCGGCGCCGCGCGGCGCAGCGTCCCGCTGCCAACCTATCCCTACCAGCGCGAGTCCTACTGGCTCGACACCCCGCAGCGCGCGGTCGAATTACGGCAATGGGCCTGGGAGCCGGAACCGCTGGCCGCCGCGCAGCCAACCGACGAGCCCTGCCTGATCGTCGATCTGGGCGCGACGCCACTGGGCGCGCGCTTGGCCCAGCGACTGCCGCGCGCCCGGCGCATCACCGAGCCAGTCCCTTGGCGCGATGTCCTGGCCTCGCAAACGTGGCGGCAATGCGTCTATCTGGTCCCCGCATCGGATGGCCCCTTCACCCTCGCCGCTTACCAGCGGCGGCTAAAAGAGATCTTCGACTTCAGTCAGGCGCTGGCCGTCAGCGGCTTGGCGCGCCAGCTCCGCGCCCTGGTCGTGACTCAGTCCTCAGCAGACGCCCCCCCCTTGGCCGCCTCCGGCGTCCTGGGATTGGCGCAGGCGCTGCCGTTCGAGCTCAAAGGACTGCGGCTGCACAGTGTGCTCCTCGATCGGGGGGCGGACGTAGCGGAGATTGTTCAAGAACTGGCCAGCCCGCCGACCGTGGCCGAAGTCGCCTATTTCCATGCAACCCGATTCGCGCGGCGACTGGTCCCCTGCGCCGTGGCGGCGACTGGCTTCTCGGTCCCCGCCGGAGGAGTCTATCTGATCACCGGCGGCCTGGGAGGCATTGGCGGACAACTGGCCCAGTGGCTGGCCAACCAGGCCCCCGCGCGAATCCTGCTCTGCGGCCGCACGCGGCTGGACGACCCCTCGCTGGCCGCCGCCCGGCAGGCCCGCGCCCTGGCCCGCCTGCGCGACAGCGGCCTGGAGGTCGAGTATCTGGCGGGAGACGTGGCCGATCCAAGATTCGTGGCCCAACTCTTCGACCAACTCGACCAGCGCTACGGTCGCTTGGACGCCGTGTTCCACGCGGCCGGCGTCCTGGAGACCGAGCAGTTGGCGCTGCGGACCAAGTCGTGGGAGACGGTCGAGCGGGTGTTGGCGGCCAAGGTGACCGGCTCCTGGCTGCTGGCCGAGCAATTGACCCGCTATCCCGAGGCGCGACTCGTGCTCTTAAGCTCGATCAGCGCCCTGGCGGGCGCTCTGGCGGCCGGGCAATGCGACTACGCGCTGGCCAACCGCTTTCAGATTGATTTGGCGCAACAGCTTCAAGCGACCGGACAACCCGCGCAGGCCCTGATCCTCTCCGAATGGGGCACGAGCGGCCTGTTGGCCGAGCGGCAGGTCGGCCCCATTGTCAGAGTGCTGGGCCTGGAGGCCTTGCGCGAGTCGGAGGCGCTGGCGGCCGTGGGCCAGGCGCTCGCCTTGCCGCTGCCGCACGTGGCGCTGCTCAAGCCAACCGCGGCGTTCGACCCGCGGCAACTGGTCGCGCCGGGGCCCAAGACTCCAAAAGCGCGCGAAACCAGCGACGAACCACCTGCCACCCCGCCGCCTGTCGCCACTCCCTCGCCGCAGGCGGTCGCCCGACTGGCCGACTGGCTGCGCCGCGAGTTCGCCACGCTCTTGGAGGCCGATCCGGCGCAGATCGACCTCCGCGCCAACTTCATGGACCTCGGCTTCGACTCGATCCTCGCCGTGCAACTCGCCCGACGTCTCGAACACCGGCTCCAACGACCATTCACACCCACCACGCTCTTTCAATTCCCCACCATCCAAAAACTCGCTCAACAACTCGCGGAGGGGGGTGCTGATCAAACATCTCCAATTGTTGCATCTTCCATTTCACTTGTGAGTGAAGAATTAAACAACGATTCTCTTTCCATTACCCGTTAACTTGTTCCATCTCGATCTCCGTCTCGTTGGCGACAAGTAATAGACGACTCTCCCATCGCGATCGTGGGGCTGGGCTGTCGCTTCCCTGGCGCGGCGGGGGTGGAGGCGT
>CAZLBQ010000616.1:0-3486 GCA_964557745.1 uncultured Anaerolineales bacterium | reverse complement strand
AGGCTGATGAGGAACCGGGCAATTGGCATCAGCATGCCGTTGAGGGCCATACGACGGTTCACAGGTTGCATCTCTCTCTCACGCTCCTTGTGTTGAGTTCGTCTTGCTGATCAGCTTCCGAAGGGGGAATCGGCGCCGCAACGAGAGGCGCTGAGGGGAGCGCACATCCTTGCGGCTGCGATCGTGAGCCATTACGCCGCCATCTGTGCCATGCGACGGCACGACTCCGCGCAGCGTCGACACGCCTCGGCGCACTGCCCCATCATGGCATCGTCAGTGAAACGCTCGCAATCCTGGGCGCAGCGCTCGCAGGCCTCAGCGCAGACGGCACAGGTGCGCCCATGCACGGCTGAGCCGCGCAGCATGAAATTGGCGCTTGTCTGGCAGATCTCGGCGCAGTCGAGCAGAAGAGTGATGTGATTGGGCTCCGCGTGTCGGCCCCCCATCTGCAGGCAGTGCGCAACGGTCTGGAGACAGACGCTGTGGCAGCCCAGGCACGCGGTGATGCACTCGTGCATCTCGCCGCTCATTCTATGCCCTGTCGAGTGGTGAGTCATCGGACCTCCTTGTCACGTATGGAAACGGACCCGCGATGACCCAAAGAGCTGCAATTTACGTGCCGTAAAAGAAGAGAATGGGCCGAGCAGGAGCGGAAGCGACTTTATTCTGTGCGCGTCACGAGGAGGTGGAGAGCGTCAGTGCAGCACCGGCCGCTGGCAACAGTAAGAGCGGGCATGGCAAGATCGCCTAGCCCGCTCCTGGTATGTCGCAAACTGCGTCTCACCGCTTCAGGACTTCGGTCTCTCTGGGACCCGCGAAGGATCCCAGCGCGTAGTGCTGAGGCGTGGATATGGACTTGCCTGGTCGGGCCACAATTGACTTCACAATACCCATTGGTCCCAAATCCTTGATGCTCTCGATCTCAAGCCCTGCCTGCTCAACCGTCCTGACCGTGGGACGGTTGATGCTGGCTCCCCACAGTCGTACCGTGAGCGGACTCAGGAGATCCATGAGACGAGCTACGACGGGCTGATCGCAGCGCACGTGTTCGAGCAGGAGAATCCGTCCGTCAGGTTTGACAACGCGCTCCACCTCGCGTAGACCGAGGAGCGGATCTGGGACAGAGCAGAATACGCAGGTGGCGACAACCGTGTCGAACGAGTCGTCAGGGAAGTCAAGGCGTTGAATATCCCCTTCGCGCAGGTCAACTGTCACACCCAGGTCGCAGGCGCGCTGGCGCGCCACGGCCAGCATCTGCTCTGCTATGTCAACGGCGATGACGTTCGCTCCCACCGGGTAGTAGGGCAGGTTCTTGCCCGTTCCGACGCCGACTTCGAGGACATTGCCCTCGGCTTGTGCCCAGAGCTTCTGACGCCAGCGCCTGAACTGGCCCTCCATCATCAGTTCCATCGAGTCGTACACCCGAGCAATGCGGTTGTAGCGCTCTTTGGTCTGAAGCGTCGTGTCCTGATCAATACCGCTACCCATCATCTCACCTCCAAGTGCCTCACCTTGTCCGCGGGCATCGGCCCCAGGGAACCGGGCTCTCCTTCCTCATTATCGGTTCACATGCTGAAGGTGGTCTGATGCGAGACTGAGTGAGTGCTGAGAGTCATGAATGACCACACGGAGGGCCGTATTGCCTCACGTAAAAATCTAACCCGGGGGGTTACGTTGCCTCACCAGACGATCTAACCACGGCGTGGCGCCAGAGCTTGGCCTGCAAGTCGTCGAGGCGGCGCTTGAGAGCGGCCGGGTTGAGGGTGGCGTACAGGGCGTCGAGGTCCTGTTGGACGTCGGGGGCGAGACGGCCATTGGCGCGTACCCGACGGTAGGGGGTGGTCGCGGTATCATACGTCTTGCGCACCTTGGCGTCCACTCGCTGCTTGTCGATGAGCTTGAGGCTGGGGAGGAAGAAGTTGGTGTAGAGCCGTAGGACACCGTAGAGGCTGACCAAGGCGAGGTAGGCCTCAGGGCTGTCGAAGCGGTCATAGCCGACGAAGTGACGGACGATGGACCAGTTCTTCTGCTCGACATGAGCCTGGTCGTTCTTGTGGTAGGGTCGACAGCGGGTGAAGGTCGTGGTGGGCCTCACAGTAGCGCAGCAGGTCGGCGTTGATGAACTCGCTGCCGTTGTCGGAGTCGAGGCCCAGCAGCGGGAAGGGGAAGCGCGGACTAGCCAGGTCGATAGCGGCCGTCACCGCCTTCTGAGAGCGGTTGCGGAGGGGGACGCACTCGGTCCAGCCGGTGGCGATGTCGGTCAGCACCAGGCTGTAGAGGAACTCGCCGCCCACGCTGTCGTTGCAGTGGGCCACCAGGTCCACCTCGACGAAGCCTGGGCGATCATCGTCCCAATCGGCGAAGGTCCGCACCTTGATCTGGCGCTTGAGGGGGGTACCGGGCTTGGTGGTGGCTACGCCACGTCCCGAGCGCGCCCGTCGCTCGTCCTTCAGGAGGCGGTCCGCGGTGGCTGGGCTCATCGCCAGGAGCAGGGCGCGCGTCGGCTCCTCCAGGGTCAGCTCACCATGTCGCTGGAGGGCGTCGACCAGATCGGGCAAGGCCGGCACCAGCCGCTTGCCGCAGATACCGTCGGCCACGCGCCAGACCTTGACCAAGGCGTCTTGGACCTGGGGGCCGTAGCGGCGGGCCTTGAGGCGCTTGCGGCGCGGTCGGGGCGCCGTGGGCGGATGGTTCAGCACCTGGATGGCGTACTTGCGATTGTAGCCTGTGGTAGCGACGAACTCATCGAGGATGCGGCGCTTGTCCAGGGGGCTCGCCTCTCGATAGCGTAGGCTCACGACGATGATCAACTCGCGTTTGCTTATCAGGCTCATCAAACCTCACCTCTCCCCAGGCCGCGGGTAGGCGGCGCTGGTAAGATTATGATGTGAGGCAACGATTATCACCCGGTTAGATTTCTAGTGAGGCAACGCGAGGGCTTGACCGAAGCCAGCACATGCTATAATATTCCAAAGAATATTAGAATACTTGCGAGGAAGCATATGGGTGACCGGATCTTCAAGGATCGTTTATACGCCGAGTTTGCGACGATCGGGCAGGCACTGGCTAGCCCTCACCGTCTCGAACTGCTTGACCTTCTGGCTCAAGGCGAGCGCAGTGTCGACGAGCTGGCCCGAGAAGTTGGCCTGACCCTTGGCAATACCTCCGCTCACCTCCAGGTCTTGCGACGGGCCCGACTAGTCGAGACCGACAAGCGCGGGCTGTACGTTGTCTATCGCCTTGCAACGCCAGAGGTCTACGATCTGTGGCGCGTGCTGCGCAATCTTGGCGCAGCACAGCTCGCGGAAGTCGACCGTCTGGTGGAAACCTATCTCCAAAGTCGGCAAAGCCTTGAGGCTGTGGACTGTGACGAGCTTCTCCATCGACTGGAAGCCGGCAACGTCACCGTGGTGGACGTGCGTCCGGACGTCGAGTTCCGCCAGGGGCACATCGCGGGCGCCATTTCAATTCAGGTTGAGGACCTGG
>CAZLBQ010000615.1:0-3487 GCA_964557745.1 uncultured Anaerolineales bacterium | reverse complement strand
GCGTCCCGCCGCCGACGGTCAGCCGACCGTTGACGCGCGCCTGCGGCCCCAGGCTGACCTGCCCGCCCAGGACCGTCAACGGGCCGTCGATGACGCCGTCGACGGCCACCTCGCCCGCCAGCGCGTAGACCGCGCCGCCGACGCGAGCGCCTTCGCCCACGCGGAGCGCGCCACCCATCACAGCCACCGCGCCGGGCCAGGTCTGGCCGGCCGCCACGCTATGCGCGCCGTCGGTAATGAGGGTGACGCTGACGAGGCCCGTGTCGCTACAGCCGGCCGTCACCAGGGCGAGCAGCGCCAGCGCTACCATAAGCCAGCCGCGCCTCATAGCCGGGCCTCGTGGCGCGGCGGCTGGAAGGCGTAGACCAGGAGCAAGGCCAGGAAGAGCAACAGGGCCAGGGCCGCCACCAGCGAGAAGTGCTGCGCCAGGGGCATCCCGGCCAGCCGCCAGGTGATGGCGAGCGCCGTGCTGAGGAACGTGGCGGTCCAGCCCGACAGCGCCACGCCGAGCGCGGTGTTGAAGCTGACCGTGCGCGGCGTCGACAGGTCGGCCCACAGGGCGAAGTTCAGCACAGTGTACAGGCTGACCGCCGTGGCGTACAGCATGGGCATGGCGAGGACGGCCGCGTCGCCCGACGCGAGCCGAGTGTCGAAGATGTACATGAGATGGTTCAGAGCGAAGACGCCGAGAATCCAGAGGAAGAGGCTTTTCTCGTCGAGGGCCGCGTAGAGGACCCCCGCGCTCAGCGCCGTCACGACGTGGACGCCGCCGATGAGCAGGCGCGGCCCCAGGTCGGGCGACTGCCAGGCCGTGGTCATGTAGACGGGCGTGGCGACGAGGCGCAGGAAGCCGAGGCTGTCGATGAAGTAGACGCCGAACATGACGAGGACCAGCCCGACGAGGTGGCGGGGAGTCGTAGACCTGCCAGGTTGCCCAAACCTGGCAGGTCTGGCTGCCGGAGGGGCAGCGCGCACAAAGCGCCCGATGCCAAACGCCGGCTGCTCGTGCTGCCGCGCCAGCCGCGCCACGAACGGCGGCGGCCGCAGCGCCAGGACCGCCAGCGCCACCACGCCCGCGACCATGAGCGGCAGCAGTTGGCGCGCCAGCGTCTCGACCTGCCACCCGGCCGGGTAGACGGCCGCCGCGAAGTACGCCCCGGCCGTGATGAGCGCCGCGGCGTACCCCCGGTCGCGGACCGGGATGAAGTCGACCGTCAGGCTGAACGTGACGGGCACGCCGCCGCCGAGCGCCAGCGACGCTGCGGCAATCCAGGCCCAGAAGGCGCCCTCGCTGCGCACACCGAGGGCGAGTGCGGTCAGCGCGGTCTGCGCTATGACCACGGCCAGCGCCAGCCGCAGCTTGACGAGGAGGTCCGCGCTCCAGCCGCGCCGCTGCATCGTCCAGCCGCAGCCAAGGGCCACGAGGCAGGTCAACAGCGCGAGGGCGGCCATCGCTCCGGCCACGCGCGCCTCGCTCAGGCCAACGACGCGCGTCCCCAGGTCAGGCAGCCCGAGTTGGACAAAGGTCAGGTTGTAGAGGTAGCCCGTCGCCAGCATGCCGACAAACAGGCCGTAGCCGAACAGCGTCGCCCACCGGCGCGCCCATAGGTATGTCGTGATCATCACCCTCAGTTATAGGCCCATTTGCGGTTCCGAGGGTGGAGGCATCACTACCAGGGGTGGAGAGTCGACCGTCCCCAGGTCGCGGGGCTGGGTCGGCGCTTGGTACAGGTCGGCGCTGCGCCCGCCCTCCGGCGACCACGGCGGCTGCGCGCCCGCGCCCAGCGCCGGCAGGCGTAGCCAGCGGCTCCTTCCTGATAAGGCGCAGCAACTTGACAGCTTTGCTAGGGCTGCTATAATCAACCCGCGTTCCGCGCGGTCTACAGTCGACAATCTTAATTGGCTTGCCATCTGGCGTACGGCAACCGCTTCCGAGTGGGGCATTCGTCTAGCAGCCGCCACACGACGCGTCCCAAGTGTCGACATTGGCCAGGAATACGTCACACCCATTACGCGTCCACACATCCCACAGGAGCCGCCCATGTCCTACCAACGCCATCTCAACCGCTTGCGCGATGGCATGCGCGAGTGGGGCGCCGACCTGATGTTCCTCAACTACGGCCCCGACATGACCTACATCGGCGCGCCGCCGGCCCCGCTGTACTACACCATCATGAAAAGCCCGGGCGACTGGATCACCGGCGTCCTGGTCAGCCTCGACCGTGACCCCGTGCTCATCCTCCAGGGCGCCTTTGCCATTGAGGTCGAGGCCAAGACCTGGCTGCGCGACATCCGCGTCCTCCCCGACGGCCACGACCCCGACGCCTTCCTCGCCGCCATCCTCCGCGAGTTCAACGCCGATGCCAAGACCATTGCCGTCAGCAAGATGCTCTGGGGGCAGACGCTCCTCGCCTTGCAGGCGGGCGCGCCCAATGCCCGTTTCATCCCCGCCACCAACAGCATGCTGGACAAGGTGCGCGCCATCAAGGACGAGGACGAGGTGCGGCTGATGCAGCGCGCCGCCGAGATCACCGACCAGGCCCTGGCGGCGACCATCGCCAACATGCGCATCGGCATGACCGAGTGGGACGTAGCAACAGAGGTCGACTACCAGATCAAGCGCCACGGCGGTGACGGCCCCTCGTTCTACCCCGGCATCATCTGCGTCGGCGCCGGCAGCGACCCGGACCGCCACATCTTCACCCGCAACACCGACATGGTCCTGGCGGCGGGCACGACGGTCGCCTTCGACTTCGGCGTGCTCTACCAGGGCTACTGCTCCGACTTTGGCCGCTCGGTGTTCATGGGCGACCCGCTGCCGGAGGCCCTGGCCGCCTATCACTCGATCACCACCCACTCGCAGCGGGTGTGGGACATGATGGGTGACGGCCAGGTGTCGCCCGCTCAGATCTGCGAGTGGTTCCGCGCGCAGGTCGCCGCCGACGGCTTTGGCCCGTGGTACATGACCTACGGCCTGGGCCACGCCATCGGTCTCGAAGTCCACGAGGAACCCTGGCATCGGCCTGAGTACACCGAACCAATCCGCGAAGGCATGTGCTTCACCATCGAGCCGAAGGTCTGGCAGCCGGGCGTGTTCTACGTCCGCAGCGAGGACACGGTGGTTGTCGGCCGCGACCGCGCCACCTCGCTGACCCGGTTCCACTACGAACCGACGGTCATTGGGTGACGACGCCCTCGACGCGCGCCTCGCGGCGCTAGAACGGCCCTGGAACTGGCATGACCCTGAGTATCGACCACCTCGTTCAGTTACGCTCGCTGGTGGCCCTCGAACCCCCCCAGTGGTTCCCCGACGGCCAGGCGCTGGCCGTCCTCATGAGTCTGGGCGGCGGGCAGGACATGTGGCGTGTCCCCGCCGCCGGCGGCTTCCCCCAACGCCTGACTGTCGGCATGGGCGGCGTGCGCTTCCTCGACTCGCCCAACCCACGCCTCTCCCCCGACGGCCGCTGGCTGGCCTATATCAGCGAGA
>CAZLBQ010000614.1:0-3496 GCA_964557745.1 uncultured Anaerolineales bacterium | reverse complement strand
GTCGTTGACGCCGCTGCCCAGCGCCGCCCACGTCGCGCCGTCCCACTGGGCGACACGCGGCGCGGTCCAGATGTCGGCCATGGTGAACGCGCCGCCCGCGTAGAGGCGGGTGTCCGTCACGGCCAGCGCCGCCACGGTGTAGGCGCCGGCGTCGCACGGCGGCCCGCCGACGCCCCCCGCCAGCGGGGGCCACGCCGCGCCGTCCCAGCGGGCGATGTGGTTGACGGTCAGCGGACCGCCGGGGTTGTGCGCGGTGGTAAAGGTTCCGCCGGCGAAGACGTCCCCGCCGCGCACGGCGAGGGCTTCGACGCGTGTCGCGCACGCCAGCCCGCTGCAGCCGCTCAGCCCACCCGCCAGCGCCGACCACTGACCGCCGCGCCAGCGGGCGATGGCCGGGGCGCTCACCGGGGGCGCGCCGCCCACGTCGGCGATGGTGAAGTCACCGCCCACCAGTAGGTCGCCGTTGGCGGCCACAGCCAGGGCGCGGACGGTGTCGTTGAGGCCGCCGCCCAGGGCGCGCCAGGCGCTGCCGTCCCAGCGGGCGAGGTAGCGCGTCGTCACCGAGCCGCCGCCGGGGTCGACCGCCGTCGTGAAGCTGCCCCCCACGTAGACATTCGAGCCGCTGACGGCCAGGGCGCGCACCCAGTCGTCGACGCCGCCACCGAGCGGGTGCCACGCCGCGCCGTCCCAGCGGGCCACCGAGGCCGCGCTGACGCCGCCCGCCTGGGTGAACAGGCCGCCGACGTAGACGTCGCTGCCCTGGACGGCCAGGGCCAGCGCCCAGTCGTCGACGCCGCTGCCCAGGGCGTGCCAGGTCGTCCCGTCCCAGCGGGCGACGTGGTTGGCGGTGACCCCGCCCGCCTGGGTGAAGCCGCCGCCGACATACACGTCGCCGCCACTGACGGCGATGGCCGTGACCGGCCCGTTCAGGCCGAGGGCGGCGAAGCGGGCGTCCCAGTTCTCGTCACCGGCCGCGGCGAGGGACGCGGGAGCCGACTGGCCCACTGTCGCGGCGGGACGGCCGAGCGCCGCCAGTAGGCACAGGCCCAGGCCGACGGCGAGTACGATATGGCGGGAAAGAGGCATTGGGAAGCCCTTTTTGACTCCGCGATGGGCGAAGGAGACTGGCCTTCGCCCACCGCGGATCCGTGGGGGGGGCACGGCTGGGTTAGGGAGCCAGGGTAGAGGAGGCCGGCGGCCCGGCCTCCCGCTGGCTACGAGCAACCGTACGTCTTGATGATGGAGCCTTCGTTGATGCGCGTCAGGACGGTGTTGACCATGTCCTTCTGCGCGTTGGTCAGGTTGAACTTCCAGTCCGTCCGGTTCAGCGTCAGCTTGCCGGTCCACTTGCCTTCAACCGCATTCACCACTTGAGCAATCGTCGGTGTCGCGGTCCCGAAGAAGGCCGTCGCGCCGGGGATGGCGGAGACATCGACCGTCCCCGCCAGGCAGATGTCGACGTGCTTCTGCTGGATGCCGCTCGTGCCGTGCAACTGGCTCACCGCCAGGTTCAGCTTGAGCGCCGTGAGTTGGGCGAGCACGTTCTGGTCGCGCGGCGTGGCCGACCCGAAGCTGAAGATGGCGTCAATCTTGGCGATGGTCACGTCGGCGTAGACGCGTGGGTTGTTCGTCTTCAGGTAGTTCAGGAGCAGTTGGAACTGGGTGTTAGTGTAGTGGTTGCGCCAGTTGCGCCAGAAGCCGATGGTGCCGATCTCCGGGCAGATGGTGGTGATGCTCGCCGTCGCCGAGACCGGCGGGTTGTTGGACGCCTGGGCCGCCGCCGTGTTGGTGTACGTCGTGCACCCCAGCGCCGGCGTCGGGCTGGTGACGTGGACGGTGACCGTCGCGTTGGGCGCCAGGGCGGCGAAGCTGCAACTCAGCGTCCCGTTGCTGATGGCGCAGCCGCTCACCGCCGGGCTGATGGTCCACGTGACGCCCGTCCCCGTCGGCAGGGCATCGGTCAGCGTCACGGTGGTCGCCGTGCCCTGGCCGGTGTTCTTCACCGTGATGGTGAAGCCCATCGGGCTGCCCGCGTTCACCGAGGCCGCGTCGGCCCGCTTGGTGATGGTCAGGTTCGGGCACTGGACGGTCGTCGTGGCCTGGCCCGTGACCTGCGGGTGGTTCGTGGCGGTGACGGTCGCCGTGTTCGGGTAAGCCTTGCAGCTCGCCTGGCTCGTGGGCGACGTGACCTTGACGGTGAGCGTCGTCCCGCTGGCGACGTCGCCGAAGCTACACGCCAGCGTCTGGTTGGGGGCCGTCCCGGTGATGGCGCAGGGATTGCCGGCCGGCTGCTGGGCGATGCTCCACACGACGCCGGCGCCGCCGGGCAGCGGGTCGCTGAGGGTCACAGCCTTGGCCACGCCTGGCCCGGTGTTCTTCACCTCGATGGTGAAGCCAATCGCGTCCCCCGCGCTCACCGACGTCGGGTTAGCCGTCTTGGTGACGGTGATGTTCGGGCATTGCACCGTCACGCTGGCGCTCGCCGTGTTGTCCCCGGTCGCGGCCTCGTTCGTCGCGGCCACCGTCGCGGTGTTGCTGTACTCCTTGCAACTGCCAAACGTCGTTGGGCTGGTGACGTGGACGATGACTGTGGCGTTGGGCGCCAGGTCACCCAGGTTGCAGTTCAGGGTGTTGTTGCTGATGGCGCAGCCGTTGACCGCCGGGCTGATGGTCCACGCCACGCCTGTCCCCGTCGGCAGGGCATCGGTCAGGGTCACGCCCTTGGCCGTCCCCTGCCCGATGTTCTTCACGGTCATCGTGAAGCCCATCGGGCTGCCCGCGCTGACCGTCGCCGCGTCCGCGACCTTGGTCACGGTCACGTTCGGGCAGTGGACGGTGATGCTCGCCGTGGACGAGTTGTCGCCGTTCGCCGTCGCGGGTTCGTTCGCCGCCGCGACGGTCGCCGTGTTGGGGAGCAAGCCGCACTGGGCCGCGCTCGTCGCGCCCGTCAGATGGACTGTCTTCGTGACGCCCTTCGCCAGGTTGCCAAACAAGCAGCTCAGCGCGCCGTTGGCGATGGAGCACTCACCGCTGTCCTCGCTCCAGGTGATACCCGTCGGCAGCTGGTCGGTCAGGGTCACGTTGCGCGCCACGCCGTCGCCGGTGTTGCTGACGACGATGGTGAACTTCGCCAGGTCGCCCGCGCTGATGGGGCTGTTGTCGGCGCTCTTGACGACCTTCACGTTCGGGCACTGAACCGTCACGGTGTCAGACGCCTGGGCGTTGCCGCTGTTGGAGGTCGTCACGGTGGCTACGTTGTTGACCGTGCCGCACGTGGCGGGCGTGGTCGCGGATGTGATGTGGACCGTCACGCTGGCGTCGGGAGCCAGCGTCCCCAACTGGCACTTCAGCACGCCGTTGTCGATGACGCACGCGCCCGCGCCCGTCCCGCCGTCGATGGTCCAGGCCAGGCCGGCGGTCGTCGGCAGCGGGTCGTTCAGCGCGACATCATAGGCGTTGCCCTGGCCGGTGTTGCTGACGGTGATGAGGAAGCCGA
>CAZLBQ010000613.1:0-3509 GCA_964557745.1 uncultured Anaerolineales bacterium | reverse complement strand
GAGTTGGCCAAGCTCAAGGGCGAGCGTGTGGACATGGGCTGGGGCAACCAGATCCGCTCCTACGTCTTGCACCCGTACCAGATGGTCAAGGACCATCGCACCGAGGAGGAGACGGGCAACGCTCAGGCGGTGCTGGACGGCGACTTGGATCGGTTCATCCAGGCCTACCTGAGGATGAACGCCGGGTCCGCCTAGGTTCGGCTCGTTACTTGCAGTACTGACACAGCGACGGGACAGAGCCGTCGCTGTGCTATTGTATGGCTCTGTGCTACGATTAGAACATATGTGCTAGACAAAGGGAGTACTTAGGTGGCGGAACGCGTCACGCCGGTGGGCATTGAGAACGAGATGCGTCAGTCCTATTTGGACTACGCCATGAGCGTGATCGTGTCGCGAGCACTGCCCGACGCTCGGGACGGGCTGAAGCCGGTGCAGCGTCGCATTATCTACGCCATGGGCGAGATGGGGCTCTGGCATACCACCCCCTACCGCAAAAGTGCGCGCATCGTAGGCGAGGTGCTGGGCAAGTTCCATCCTCACGGTGAGGCGGCCGTCTACGAGGCCATGGTGCGAATGGCGCAGGATTTCTCTCTGCGCTACCCCTTGGTGGACGGCCAGGGCAACTTCGGCTCCGTCGACGGCGACCCGCCGGCCGCCATGCGCTATACCGAGGCGCGCATGGCCCGCATCGCCGAAGAGATGGTCGCCGACATCAACAAGAACACGGTCGACTTCTACCCCAACTTCGACGAAACTCTCAAGCAGCCCAGCGTCCTGCCGTCGAACCTGCCCAACATGCTGCTCAATGGCGCGGCCGGTATCGCCGTCGGCATGGCGACCAACATCCCGCCCCACAACCTCAACGAGATCGCCGACGCCTGCACATACCTCATCGACCGCTGGGATGACCTTGACGAGGTCAGTGTGGACGACCTGATGAAGTTCGTCCACGGCCCCGACTTCCCGACCGGCGCGACGATCATGGGCATCGAGGGCATCCGCAACGCCTACGCGACGGGGCGCGGCCGCGTCATCATGCGCGCCAAGGCTCACATCGAGGATATGAAGGGCAACCGTCAGCGCATCGTCGTCACCGAGCTGCCCTACCAGGTTAACAAGGCCACGCTCATCGAGCGCATCGCCGACCTCGTCCGCAACCGCAAGATCGACACCATCTCTGACTTGCGCGACGAGTCGGACCGGCGCGGCATGAGCATCGTCATCGAACTCAAGCGCGCCGCCAACCCCAAGACGACCCTCAACCAACTGCTCAAGCACACCCAGTTGCAGGGAACGTTCGGCGTCAATATGCTGGCCCTGGTGAACGGCGAGCCGAAAGTGCTGCCCCTCAAGCGCGCCCTGGAGCTGTGGATCGAGCACCGCCGCGAGGTCATCCGCCGCCGCTCCGAGTACGACCTGGAACGCGCCCGCCAGCGCGCCCACATCCTGGAAGGCTTGCGCATCGCCCTGGAGCACCTGGACGAGGTCATCGAGATCATCCGCAAGTCGCAGACGCGCGACTCGGCCCGCACCAACCTCGTCAAGCGCTTCAAGCTCAGCGACATCCAGGCGACGGCCATCCTCGACATGCAGTTGGGCCGCCTGGCCGCCCTCGAACGCAAGAAGATCGAGGACGAGTACAAGGAAGTCATCAAGGTCATCGCCTACCTGGAAGACCTGCTCAAGAACCCACGCAAGATTCTGGCGCTCATCCGCGAGGACTTGAAGGGTCTCAAGGAGAAGTACGGCGACGCGCGCCGCACCCGTATCCTGGCCGAGGAGGGCGAGAGCTTCTCCGACGAGGACCTCATCCCCGACCAGGAAGTGCTCATCAGCCTGACCCAGCGCGGCTACATCAAGCGCGTTATCGCCGACGCCTACCGTTCGCAGCGCCGCGGCGGACGCGGCGTGCAGGGCATGGTGACGCGCGACGAGGACGTGGTCCAGGAGATGCGCGTCGCCAACACCCACGACAACGTCCTATTCTTCACCGACCGCGGGCGCGTCTTCCAGATTAAGACCCACTTGCTGCCGGAGGCCGACCGCACGGCGAAGGGCATGCCGCTGGTCAACTTCATCGCCCTTGACAAGGGCGAGAACGTGACGGCCATGCTGCCGGTGCCGAGTAACAACGGCGCGCACTATCTGGTCATGGCGACCAAGAAGGGCAAGATCAAGCGCACCGAACTGGCCGAGTTCGAGTCGGTGCGGCCGAGTGGCATCATCGCCCTGACCCTCGAAGACGGCGACGCCCTCAACTGGGTCAAGCTGACTGACGGCACGCAGGATATCCTGATGATCTCGGCCAACGGCCAGGCGCTGCGCTTTAGCGAGGACGAGGTGCGGGCGATGGGCCGCACGGCGGCCGGCGTCAACGCCATCCGCCTCGACGCGAAGGACAACATCGCGTGCATGGCGATTGCCCGACCCGACCGCGAGCTGCTCATCGTGACCAAGAACGGTTTCGCCAAGCGCACGCCGTTGGATGAGTATCCCAAGAAGGGCCGCGCGACGGGTGGCGTCCGTACCATGGACGTCAACAAGTTGGACGAGACCGGGCCGATTGTGACGGCCCAGGTGGTCCACCTGACCGACGAGATCGCCATCATGTCCCGCGACGGTGTCGTCATCCGCACCGAGGTCAAGGGCATCAAGCAGGCCGGGCGCGCGACGCGTGGCACACGGGTCATGAACCTCAAGAAGGGCGACTTCGTGGCGACTGTGACGAACCTGACGCCGCGCCTGGCCGAGGAGCCAGAGCCAGAGGCGGACGGCGCGGGGAAGACCGACGGCCGACGACCGACGACCGACGGCGCGGGCAAGACGCCCGCCAACGGCGACGGTCAGAAGTCAACCGCCAGCCGTCGTCCCGACGCCGACGCCGTGTTGAACCGACCGAGCGCGACGGAGCAGACGCGCTCCATCAAGGACGCGAAGCAGGCCAAGCAGGCGGAAGCCGAGGCGCTGGCCGTGCTGCGCGACGACGACGGCGGGAAAGCGGAAAGCGGAAAGCGGAAGGCGGAAGGCAAGGAGCAGGCGGCAAGCGGCAAGCAGGAGGCCCCGCCACCGGCGAAGGACGGCGGCGCGAAGAAAGCAGACGCGCCGGGTGGGAAGGGCGTCAACGCCGTGAAGCTCGGCGCGACGCCGCCCGCCGCCAACAAGGCCGACGCGCCCGCCAAGCCCGCCCCCAAGAAGAAGTAGGCGCTGGCGAGCGATAGAACAGTCTCCCGCAGGGTCCGATCCTGCGGGAGACTGTTGTTTTGGCAGAGTGTGCGGTTGGATGGACAGCAGGCTCAGTGCGGGCCGCCGTCGTCCCCCCGGTCCCCACTGTCGTTCGCATCTTCGCCGGTCTCGGTCGTGACGATCTTGTCCGGCCCGCCGTCATCACCGCCCACCCGCTTGGGCGGCTTGCGCCGGCCGCCGTCATCATCCGGCTGCTTGGGCGCCTTGTGTGGGCCACCGTCGTCGCCACCTGGTGTGGGCGACGGAGTCTTGCCTCCCTGCTGGCG
>CAZLBQ010000612.1:0-3526 GCA_964557745.1 uncultured Anaerolineales bacterium | reverse complement strand
GGGCGTTGAGCATGCGGCCCTG
Organism: uncultured Anaerolineales bacterium; assembly: GCA_964557745.1. Taxonomy (GTDB): domain Bacteria; phylum Chloroflexota; class Anaerolineae; order Epilineales; family JAHCIE01; genus JAHCIE01. The sequence continues at coordinate 3,504 of CAZLBQ010000612.1, read as the reverse complement.
GCCGACGTAGAGGCCGACGTGGGTGATGCGCTCGCCTGGGTAGGTGTGCTCAAATTCTGTTGTCACCTCTGGCCTCCTTCTTCCGTGGGCTGCGTTGGATTCGAGAAGTCGGCCTCGCGCGAGCCCTCCACGAGAGGAAGAGGCACCACCTCGGCCTCGGACCGCTTCAGGTCGGCGATCAGCTTCCCGAACATCTCCATCCGCGCTTGCTGGCCCTTGCGAATGGCGTCGGCATGCTGCATCTCCAACACCGGTAGGAACAGATGATCGGTGTTGAAGTGGATGCACCGCTCACACACCAACTCATAGCGGCAGTCCAAATAGGCGCGGCGCGTACACCAGCCGTTGCCTAACCGCCGCCACTCCATCTCCCGTCGTGTTGCCACCATAGCTGGCCCCAATACGCCAGACGGCAGGACAACAGTCGCCTCGGCCTCCAAGATCTCGCTGCCGACGCTACTGTAGAAGGCCTGCACTTGGTGAGAGACCCGCTCGAACTCCTGGCGCAGTTTCGGGTTGGCGATGCGCGCGTAGACCATCGTCATCTCCAGCCCTTTGTGCCCTAGCAACGTGGCAATCGACGCCAGGTCCATCCCGCGATTGATCGCTTGCGTGGCGAAGGTGTGGCGCCAGCGATGCGCGTGGGCATCCGCCACCCCGGCCCGTTCCGCGATCCGCTGCACCACCTGGTTGCAGTAGACCTTGGATGGCCGCCGCCCCTTGCGCGCTAACACGTACGCCGTCCAGTCGGGTGGCGAGGGAAGTCCGTCCCACTCCCGACTGGACCGCTCCGCTGCCAGGAACGCATCGAGGGCGGCCTGGAGTTCGGGGCCGATCGGGACATACCGGTCATTGCCCAGCTTGCCCAACGGGACATGCAGCCAGGGTTGAGCGGCTTGCCCTTGACCCCCAAAGCTGACGATATCTGACAACTTCAAGTCGCGCGCTTCCCCAACCCGTAAGCCACAACTGGCCAAGAGTTCAATGATGAGCCGCTCCAGAGGGTCGGATGAGGTGCGCGCCAGATGCACCATGCGCGCGGCCTGGACGTCGTCGAACGCTTTGGGCAACGGCTCAGGCAACCTGGGTAAGTCACCCGGCAGCAACAGCGGTCGAGCGGGGGCTTCTGGCCACTGCCACAGGCTCAGGAGGCGGAAGCAGCGCTGGAGGGCGTCAATGCGTTGGTAGCAGGTGGCCGTCGTCCAGTGCGGGTGCTCACGAGCCCGGCCCGGTCCCGCATCCGCCAACACCCAGTGCAGATAGGGCTCGATGTGCTGGCGGCGGTCTAGCTGACGTAAGTCGGTGACCTCGGGATGGTGCTGGGTGAGCCAGCGGAGGAAGCTCCCTAAGCCGATCGTGTCCTGTTTGACCGTCGAGAGGCGAACCAGGGTCTGACGACGCGCCAGGTAGCGCTCGGCCACCTCGTACAGAGCCGGCCAGTCCTGCCGCAGGAAGCCAAGTTGGCGTTCGTGGATGCCGAGGCCCGGCCGCCGGCCAATCAGGTGCTGGCCGGGAGGAGTGGAGAGCAGGCCCGCGTGATACAGGACGGTGCCGGTCGTCCAGGGCTGCAAGGGCTGGTGTGGGACGAGGACAGGGGGCAGCCCCTTCGCCGCCCGCAAGGCGATGCGACGCTGACGGAGGGTCTCCGAGAGGCTGACGATCTCGTCGACGCTGAGCGCCTCAGGTGGTTTGCCGAGATAGGCGACGGCCAGCGTCACGGCGTAGCAGACATTGTCAGCCGTACAGGGCTGGTAGCCGAGCTTCAGGGCCGTGGCCCGCAAGCGCTGCAGCAACGCGGGCCAGGCGCGCCGGCCGTGTTCCAACCAGCGTAGGGAGCCGGGCGGACAGCTTTCCAACGCCTCAAGGAGGGCCGGGGGAAAGGGGAGGCGCTGAGTGAGGCCGAGCCAGAAGACGAAGGCGCGCGTCCCTGCGGCCACGCCCTTGGGGCGTTGGCGCAGGAGCAGGGCGAGTTGGTCGTCGAGAGGGAGGGCTTGCCAGCCGACCAGGCCGCATTCGCTCAGAAAGCGCCGAGCCGCCCACAGTTGATTGCCCAGTTGGGAAGCGCCGGCGGCCTGTGGGGTGATACGGCGCTTGACGGACGAGTGGAACCTCTCGTCGCTGACCCCGGTTTCCCGTAAAGCGGCCTCGTAGGCCGCGAGGAGGGCGCACTCCGCTGCCGACAGGTCGGCCAGTTTGGTGGCTAGGAGCTTACCCATGCGGCTCCTCCTGATCCTCGGTCGGCTGGTAGAACTGCGCCTGGGCCGCTAGATACGCCGCCCGCAGGCGGTCGTTGCTCAGATGGACGTAGAGGCGGGTGGAGTCCAGCCGACGGTGGCCGAGTTGCTCCTGGAGGAACTCGAGAGCCATGCCGGCTTGGTGCAAGTGCGTACCACAGGTGTGGCGGAGCCGATGCGGCGTGACGTTGGGCGTCTGGGCCCGCTGGCGCTGGCGGCGGAACAGGCTCTGGACAGCAGCCGCGGTGAGCGGCTGACCACGGCGTGGCCCGCCGAGGACGACGAACAGCGGGATGTCGGCTGCGTCTTTGTCGGTAGGGGGCTCCGGACGCTCGGTATCGAGGTAAGCCTTGAGGGCGGCCCAGGTGGGAGCGGGGACCATGGCGTAACGTTGGCGTCCGCCTTTACCATGTCGGACGAACACCTGCTGGCCGCCCCAATCCAGGTCGGCGAGACAGACGCCCAGGGCTTCGGAGAGCCGCAGTCCCGCCCCGACCAGCAGCCCCACCAGGGCTTTGTCCCGCCAGGTGCGGAGGCTCGTCGCGAAGGCCGTGACCTCAGCCGTGGGGGTCGGGCGGGGCAAGGGCGTTGGCACACGCAAGAAGGCAGGGCGGGCCGTCTGACGCTCCAGGCTCCCGCGATGCCTGTCGCGTGGAACGGGATTACGACTGACCACGCCCACCACTTCAGCCCAGTCGAAGAACTTGGCGAGGGCGACGACGCGGCGATAGACGGTGCGGACGGCAAGGGCTGGCCGATCCTCGCGGGGACGCAGCTCGTGCTCCACGAAGCGCAGCACCTGCTCGCCGGTCAGCTCGCGTAAGGCGACCTCGATGTCAGGGTCAGGGCGTTGAGTGGCGAGCCAGCGGCAGAACACCGCCAGGTCGTAGGCATAGCTCGACCAGGTAGTGGCGGCTCGTCCAATCGCCGCGAGATAGTCCAGGTACTGGTCGATGAGTGGGACACCGACGTGAGCTTCCGACAGCGCACCATTGTCCTGGCGTTTGAGGACCACCTTGTAGTCCGACGGCATCAGACGCACCTCCTTCGGTGTAGGGTAGGGCCAGAGAGGACAGCTCATGGCGACGAGCTTCCTTGAGAGGGCAGGCGAACGCGCCCGCCTCCGGCCCAGTGGGCTTGCCAGTAGGGCGTGGTGATGGACTCCTCACGCACGACCTGACCGGGTGTTGGGGAGTGAATCATTCTCCCGTTGCCTATGTATATGCCCACATGCGTCACTGTGTCCGGCGGCTGACAACATATCTGGAAG
>CAZLBQ010000611.1:0-3540 GCA_964557745.1 uncultured Anaerolineales bacterium | reverse complement strand
GCCGCGCCGCCGGCCGGCTGCCCACCGCCGGTCGAGGTCGACGGCTGCTGCTGAGCCGCGACCGCCGTGGGGGGCGTCGTGGTCGAAGTCTCGGGGGCCGCGGCCTGCGTGCAGGCCAGGGTGACGGCGCCGAGGGTGGCGGCGCCCGTCATGCTCGCCGTGCGGATGAAGGCGCGGCGGCCAATGCGACGCTGGGACATGCTCACTGTTTCCTCCTCATGGTGTTAGGAACGGGGTGAACGGGTCGATCAGTGCAGGACGGACTTCAAGAACTCGCGCGTCTCGGGGTGCTGAGGCTCGCGGATGACCTCGCGCGCCGGGCCTTGCTCAACGATGACGCCCTTCTCCGCGAACACGACGCGGTCGCCGACCTCCTGGGCAAACCGCATCTCGTGGGTGACGACCATCATCGTCATGCCCGCCTCGGCCAGCCGCTGCATCTCGCTCAGCACGCCCGCCACCAACTCCGGGTCGAGGGCCGACGTCACCTCGTCGAAGAGCATCAGGCGCGGGTTGAGGGCCAGGGCGCGCGCGATGGCGACACGCTGCTGCTGGCCACCGGACAGGGTGGAGGGGTACTGGTTCGCCTTCTCCGACAGCCCGACCATCGCCAGGCGCTGCAAGCCCACGTCACGCGCCTCGTGGCGCGGCATCTTGAGTACCTTCTCCAACGCCAGGGTCACATTGCCGAGCGCCGTCAGGTGCGGCCAGAGGTTGAACTGCTGGAAGACCATGCCGATGTGGGTGCGCAGGCTGCGCACGTCGGCGGCGTTCAGCTTGCCAGGGTGGTCGAAGTCGAACTGGAGTTGGTCGAAGCGCATGCGCCCGCCGGTTGGCATCTCCAGCAGGTTGACGCAGCGCAGCAGCGTGCTCTTGCCCGAGCCGCTGCGCCCGATGATGACGACCACCTCGCCCTTCATCACCGACAGGTCGACGCCGCGCAGCACCTCTAAGTCGCCGAAACGCTTGCGCAGCCCCTCGATTCGCAAGATTTCTTCAGCCATCGTTGTCTCACGTCCAGGCCACTATGCGCGCGGCTGGAGGCCGACCAGTTCGGCCACCCGCTGCATCTCCTCGTGGAGCACGTCCAGGCTGGGGTCCTTGATAATCGGGTCAATGATCCAGTGGGTGACGCCCATCGCCTGGTGCGCTTCGAGCGTCTCCGGCGTGACCGGGTACTTGTCGTACGGGCGGGCGATGATGGGCACGCTGTCGGGATCGCGGCCGACTTGCTCGCAGATCTCGCGCATGCGCTTCACGCCTGCCTGCAACTCCGCGAGGGGAATCTGCGTCGGATGCCAGCCGTCACCGACGCGCGCTACCTTGCGCATCGACGCCTCGCTGTGCCCACCCCAGTAGATGGGAATGGCGCCGTTGGTCGGGCGCGGGTACATCTGGCAGTCGTGGATATGCCAGTACTGGCCGTCGAACTGGACCGTCTCGCCCGACCAGAAGGCGCGCATCAGCTTCGCCATCTCGACGGCGCGCTTGCCGCGATCCTCGTAGCTCTGGCCGATGAGGGCGAACTCCTCGGCCATCCAGCCCGCGCCCAGGCCCAGGATGAGGCGGCCGCCCGTCAGGTAGTCGAGGGTGGCGGCCTGCTTGGCCAGGAGAATCGGGTTGCGTAGCGGGGCGACCAGGATGGTCGTCCCCAGCTTGCAGTGCGGCGCGGCCTGCCCGGCCCAGCCCAGGGTCAGCAGCGGGTCGAGCCAGTTCGTATTGGGCGCGTAGTCCCAGCGCCCGTGGCTGCGGTACGGGTACCACGAGTCGACCTGCAAGGGAAGGACGACGTGGTCGGTCACCCACAGCGAGTGGAAGCCCAGTTTCTCGGCCCAGCCCGCCACCGTCACAATATTCTCGACCGTCGCCTTCGCGCCCGCGCTCGGCAGGCAGACACCAAATTCCATCGCTCTCTCCTCTCCAGCCTACACGACAAAGGGTTCGGGCGAATACGGGAAGCGCTCATCCGAGGCGAGGTAGGCGGCCAGGGCCGCCACCTCCTCCACCGAGATCATGCGGCCCAGCGGCTCGTCGGCCTCATAGACGCGGCGCGCCGCGACCGGGTCGGGCGCGCGGTCGAACAGCGCCTGGACAATGGGCGTGTCCACGGCCGTCGGGCAGATGGCGTAGACGTGGATACCTTCCCGCGCGTAGCACGCCGCCAGCGACCGGCTGAGCATGACAACGCCGCCCTTGGTGGCGCTGTAGATGGGGCTGCTCGGCCAGCCGCGCAGGCCCGCGACGGACGCCAGGTTGATGATGACGCCCCCGCTGGCGCGTTGCAGCGCGGGCACGGCGGCCTGGCAGGCCCAGAACACACCCGACAGGTTGACGGCCAGGGCGCGGTCCCACAGGTCGTCAGGTGCGTCTTCGATGCGGCCCCGCCCGGCCACGCCCGCTGAGTTGACCAGGACGTCCAATCGGCCATACTGAGCCTCGACCTCAGCCACGAGCCGCCGCACCTGGTCGCGCTGGGTGACATCGACGGCGAAGAAGACGCCTTCGCCCTGGTCCATCAGCCTCACCGTCTCGTGGCCCGCGTCGGGGGCCAGGTCGGCGACGGCTACCCGCGCCCCCTCGGCCGCAAAGCGCAAGGCGATGGCGCGGCCGATGCCGCTGCCCGCCCCGATGACCAGAGCAACCTTGCCGGTGAGGCGGGTCACGCGGCGGCCCCCGCCAGGCCGAGCAGGCGGGCGGCGTTGCCGCCCAGAAGACGCTGCTGGGCCTCGGCGTGGATCGGCAGGGCGCGGAAGTCTTCAAGGGACTGCTCTAAGCCGCGGCTGGGATAGCACGACGAGTAGAGCATGCGATAGCTGAGGAAGCCGTTGGCGGCCTTGACGTAGTCGTCGGCGCCGGGCATGTTGGGCAGGTACATGTAGAACTCGGGCATGAGGTAGACGTTGGGGCAGCGCATGGCAAGGGCGCACGCCTGGACCGTCCACGGCCAACAGCCGTGCCCGACGATGATGGTCAGGTCGGGGAAGTCGAGCGCGACGTGCTGGATGTGGACGGGCATCGAGTAGCTCATGTCGGGGCCGATGAAGTGGCTGCTGGTGATCATGACCGGGATGCCGAGCGCGTTGGCCGTCTCGTACACCGGGTAGACGCGCTCGTCGTCGTCGCGGATGGACGGCTCGCTCCAGCCCGGCTCGATGGCGATGCCCCGACAGCCCTGGTCGACGCGGCGCTTGATTTCGTCCACCGCCCCCGCCTCGACCGGGTCGATGCCCGCGTAGCCGACGAAGCGGCCGGGGTAGCGGTTGACCAGTTCGACAATGTCGCCGTTGTCGACGCTGCCGTAGCGTGGGGCACACCGCTGGCCCATGATGACCGCCAGGTCGATACCCGCCGCGTCCATCTCCTGGACGAACAGCTCGATGGACTGCTGCTCGAACGAGGGGCTGGGGCGGCGGCTGGCGGCGAAGGAGTTGCCGCGCACCGGGTCCTCGACCTTAGGGCGGGGACGGAAGAAGTAGATGCCCAGGTAGCTCTTGTAGGGCGGCTGGACGCGGTAATCAATCAGCATACGCCTGCCTCCTA
>CAZLBQ010000610.1:0-3554 GCA_964557745.1 uncultured Anaerolineales bacterium | reverse complement strand
CAGTTGGTCCGCAAGGGCCGGAAGTCTGTCTCCAAGAAGAGCAAGTCGCCTCACCTGCACTTCACCCTGAACGCCCAGAAGCGCAAGACGACCTACGGGCCGGGCGCGCCGCAGAAGCGCGGGGTGTGCACCCAGGTGAGAACGACCACCCCCAAGAAGCCGAACTCGGCGCTGCGCAAGATTGCCCGCGTCCGTCTCAGCAACGGCTTCGAGGTCACTGCCTATATCCCCGGCGAGGGCCATACCCTCCAGGAGCACTCGGCCGTGCTGATTCGCGGCGGCCGCGTGAAGGACTTGCCGGGCGTTCGCTATCACATCATTCGCGGCACGCTGGACGCCACGGGCGTCGACAAGCGCCGCCGCGGTCGGTCGAAGTATGGCGCCAAGCGGCCCAAGGCGGGCGCGGCGGCGGCCACGGCAAAGAAGAAGTAGTGAGGTCGCATGCCACGTCGCGGTCACATTCCTGAGCGAGAAATCGTCCCCGACCCGCGCTACAACAGCGCGATGGTCTCGCAGTTTGTCAACAAGATCATGGAGCGCGGGAAGAAGAGCACAGCCCAGCGCCTGTTCTACGGGGCGATGGATATTATCGAAGAGCGCACCAAGAAGCCGGGCATCCAGACCTTCGAGCAGGCGCTGCGCAATGCGACGCCCATGATCGAGGTCAAGCCCCGCCGTGTCGGTGGCTCGACGTACCAGGTGCCAATGGAGATTCGCCCTGAGCGCCGCAACGCGCTGGCGATCCGCTGGCTCATCCAGAGCGCGCGCAGCCGCCCGGGTAAGACCTTCGCGGACAAGTTGGCGGGCGAGTTGATGGACGCCGCCTCGAACCAGGGCGCGACGATCCGCAAGCGCGAGGAAACGCACAAGATGGCCGAGGCCAACCGGGCCTTCGCTCACTACCGCTGGTAAAGTTAGTGCTGAGTGCCGAGTGCTGAGTGACTCGGAACTCAGCACTCGGCACTGCAAACTCATCTCATGGCGCGGTCGCCGGCAGCGGCGAGACTTCCATCGAGACTTTGACCGTCAACACGATAGGTTGGCGGTCCACGGAAGCCCGCATGGGATGTCGCTGCGCGGGCTTCTTCGTGTGTAAGACCCTAACCTATTGGCTCGTCTGAACAGCAGTTTAACGACGAGAGAGCGCAGCGGAGCAGGATGCAGGCGTCCGGCGACCTGGCTTAGACATGAGGTGTAGTATGGCACGTCCATTTCCGCTGGAAAAGACACGGAACATAGGCATTATTGCCCACATTGATGCGGGCAAGACGACGACGACGGAGCGCATTCTGTTCTACACAGGCCGCACCTACAAGCTGGGTGAGGTCCACGAGGGAACCGCCGTCATGGACTGGATGCCGCAGGAGCGCGAGCGCGGCATCACCATTACCGCCGCCGCGACGCAGGCGGAATGGAAAGACCACCAGATCAATATCATCGACACGCCCGGCCACATCGACTTCACCGCCGAGGTGCAGCGCTCGCTGCGCGTCCTCGACGGCGGCGTGGTCGTGTTCGACGCCGTTGCGGGCGTGGAGCCGCAGTCGGAGACGGTGTGGCGTCAGGCTGACCGCTACGGCGTGCCGCGCATCTGCTTTGTCAACAAGATGGACCGCATGGGCGCGGACTTCTACCGCACCATCGACATGATGGTCGAGCGGTTGGGCGCAAATCCTGTCACCATCCAGTTTCCTATTGGCCGCGAGGCCGGTTTCCGGGGCTTGGTGGACCTCATCGACAACCGCGCCTTCATCTATACCGATGAAGAGGGCAAGCGGGTCGAAGAACAGGATGTGCCCGCCGACATCGCCGACGAAGTCGCCGCCGCGCGCGAGGCGATGGTCGAGAAGATCGCTGAGACCGACGACGAGCTGACGCTGAAGTTCCTGGAAGGCGAGGAGATCACGCCTGACGAGCTGCGGACGGCCCTGCGCCGCGCGACGCTGTCGTACACCCTCGTGCCGGTGCTGTGCGGCGCGGCGCTGCGCAACCGCGGTGTCCAGCGCCTGCTCGACGCGGTGATCTACTACCTGCCGTCGCCCCTCGACGTACCGGCCATCCACGGCGTCAACCCGCAGACCGACCAGGAAGAGGTGCGCGAGGTCGACGAGAGCGCGCCGTTCTCCGGGCTTGTCTTCAAGATCGTGGCTGACCCCTATGTGGGCCGCCTGGCCTACATCCGCGTCTACTCGGGCAAGCTCGACGCGGGCAGCACCGTCATGAACACGACGAAGGGCAAGCGCGAGCGCATCGGTCGCCTGCTGCAGATGCACGCCAACCACCGCGAGGAGATCAAGGAAGTCTATGGCGGCGACATCGCGGCCATCGTGGGCTTGAAGAACACGTTCACTGGTGACACACTGTGCGCCGAGAACGCGCCCATTATCCTGGAGTCGATCTCGTTCCCGGAGCCGGTCATCTACATCGCCATCGAGCCGAAGACCAAGGCCGACCAGGACAAGATGGGGGAGGCGCTGCGCAAGCTGGCCGAGGAAGACCCGACATTCCAGGTCCGCACCGACGAGGAGACGGGCCAGACGATTATCTCGGGCATGGGCGAGTTGCACCTGGACGTCATCGTGGACCGCATGAAGCGCGAGTTCAACGTCTGGGGCAACGTCGGCAAGCCGCAGGTGGCGTATCGCGAGACGATCACGCGGCCGGTCAAGGCCGAGGGGCGGTTCGTCCGCCAGTCGGGTGGCCGCGGCCAGTACGGCCACATCATCATCGAGGCCGAGCCGAACGAGAAGGGCAAGGGCTTCGAGTTTGAGAACGGCATTGTGGGCGGCTCGGTGCCCAAGGAGTACATTCCGGCGGTCGAGAAGGGCATTCGGGACGCCATGCAGAGCGGTGTCATCGCCGGCTTCCCGGTGGTCGACATGAAGGTGCGGGCTGTCGACGGCTCCTACCACGAGGTCGACTCGTCGGAGATGGCGTTCCAGATCGCGGGCAGCATGGCGCTCAAGGAAGCGGTCCAGCGCGGCGCGCCGGTCCTGATGGAACCCATCATGCGCGTCGAGGTCATCATGCCGGAAGAGTACATGGGCTCGGTCATGGGCGACCTGAACGCGCGGCGCGGCCACATCGAGGGCATGGATACCCGCCCCGGCAACTTCCAGACGGTCAAGGCAATGGTCCCGCTGGCCGGTATGTTTGGCTACGCGACGCAGTTGCGGTCGATGACGTCGGGACGCGGTAACTTCACGATGGAGTTCGACCACTACGCCGAGGTACCGCGCAACGTGGCCGAAGAGATCAAGCAGCCTGTCAAGGCGTGAAGCGGCTAGCGCAGAAAGTTGCCTTCCGCTCACGCTTGAGTATAATTACGTGGTTGTCCCCTCGCTGAGAGAGACAATCCAGGCATCCCACGACGGTTCGAGCCGGCGCGATGCAGTTCCAGGTCGCGCCGGTCGTGTGTCTTGACAACAAGGGGTCGGCAGGCTAAGAGCCGACCGCTGAGACTGACGAATCAGGACCTAGGAGAAAAGGAGCACCCTCGCCATGGCGAAGCAGAAATTTGAGCGAACGAAACCGCACCTCAACGTGGGCACCAT
>CAZLBQ010000609.1:0-3565 GCA_964557745.1 uncultured Anaerolineales bacterium | reverse complement strand
GTCGGGCTGGTACACCGTCTTGAGCCACTTCATCTCGGCCACGACGTTCTGTGGGCTGCGGACGTTGTACCGCTGGCCCCAGATGGGCTTGGCGCACCAGTTACAGTGGTACGGGCAACCGCGCGTGGTGACCATGTTCATCGAGAAGAAGCCGTGCCGCTCGCGCCAGACGCGGCGGTAGCGCTCGACGTCCACCAGGTCCCAGGCCGGGAAGGGCAAGGTGTCGAGGTCGCGCAGCAGGGGGCGGGGGGCGGTATTGACGATGGACGATGGACGATTGACGATGGAGAGGCCAGCCATTGAAGGTTGAAGGTTGAAGGTTGAAGGTTGGGACGACTCGTCCTTGGTCCTTCGTCGTTCATCGTCCATCGTCCATCGTCCGCCGTCGAGGAAGGCCAGGCCGGAGATGGCGGTGACGGGAGTCGCGGCGCGGCCCGTCAGGTGGTCGAGGAGGGCGAGCAGGCTCAGCTCGCCCTCGCCGCGCAGGACGAAGTCCGCGCCCTGGGCCAGGTACAGGTCGGCGTGGTCCGTCGCGTCAGCGCCGGCGGCGATGGTCATGCAGCCGCGCGCCTTCGCCATGTGGAGCATGGTAAAGGCCGCCTCGCGCATGCGCAGCAGGCACATCTTGCTGAGGTAGTTGAAGTTGTCCTCGAACAGGACGGCGAAGCGCGGCTGCGCCTTCGCCAGCGCCGCCTCCCACTCGGCCTCTGAGTCGGCCAGCATGGCGTCGAACAGGGCGACGTCGTAGCCACGCTCGCGGAGCAGGCTGGCGGCGTAGAGCGTGCCGAGCGGCGGGTAGGGCTGCATGGCCTCCCACAACTTGGCGTCGAATCTGAGGAAGTAACTCTGGCCGAGCAAGACATCAGGCATCACAACTCCTCAGGCCAGGACGCTGGCGTAGACGGCGAGGGTCTGGCGCGCCGCTTCGGCCCACGACAGGGACGCGGCCCGCGCCAGGCCGCGCTCGCGCAAGTCGGCGGCGAGCGGCGGCTGGGTCAGCACGCTCTCCAGGGCGGCGGTTAGCTCATCTACAGCGTACGGATCGACGGTCAGGGCGGCGTCGCCGGCGATCTCGCCCAGGGAGGACCGCCGCGACGTGACGACGGGGACACCGCACGCCATGGCCTCGACGATGGGCAGGCCGAAGCCTTCATAGAGTGAAGGAAAGGCGAACACGTCGGCCAGATTGTAGAGCGCGACCAGGTCGTCGGTGGGGACGTAGCCGGTGAAGTGGACGGCGTCGTGTAGACCCAACGCCTCGATGCGCTGGTAGAGGGGCTGCGCGTGCCAACCTGGCTGCCCGACGAGCAGCAGGTGGTGGGGCAGACCGGCGGCGCGTAGGCGGGCAAAGGCCTCCACGAGGCGGACCAGGTTCTTGCGCGGCTCGATGGTGCCGACATAGAGGATGATGCGATCGGGCAGGCCATACTTCTCGCGGATGGCGGCGGCGCACGCCGTCGACACGGGCTGGAAGTGGGGCGCGGCCGCCTCATAGATGACGTGGACCTTGTCGGCGGGGACGTGGAGCAGGCGGATGATGTCCTGGCGCGCGCTCTGCGAGACAGTGATGATGGCCGCCGCCCGTCGCGCCGCGAGGGGAATGATGGGGCGGGCGACGAGGTGCTTGCGGACCTGGTGCAGGCGCGGGAAGAGAGACAACGTCATGTCGTGGATGGTGATGACGGTCGGCACGGACGTCGGCAGGGGGGCGATGGAGTTGGTGAAGTGGCACAGCAACGGACGCTCGGCGTGGAGGAGAGCCGGCAGGACGCCCTGCATCCAGACGGTGCGGTTGGGGAAGGTGTAGCGCGTGGACAGCGCCCGCCCGCCGGGCGCGCCGTCGATGGGGCGGTTGGAGAGCAGCAAGTAGTCGTGCTCGGTGTCGGCGGCGAGCAGGTGCGTCAGCAGGTGGCTGGTGTAGTAGCCGACGCCCGTCTTGGCCCCGTTGAGCGTCGTGGCGTCGAAGCCGATGGTCGGGCGGGATGACCGCCGACCGCTGACCGCCGACTGTTGACCATCAAGCGGTGTGCGGTGGTCGGCACGGCGTGGCGCATGGTGCGCGGCGCTAAGCCGGTCACCGGGAATGCCGCCTTGTTCGTCGTTGGCCCTTCGTCCGTGGTCAGCCGTCAGTCGTCCATCGCCCATCGTCCATCGTCCATCGTCACCAGTTGCGTCCAGGCCATGCGCCGCCAGCCGCGCCTCGTAGGCGGCCAGGATGCGGCGCTCGTGGCCGCCGAAGTGACCCTTGCACACGTCGGGTGAGAACTGGACGCGGTCGGCGTCGGGCGGGGCCGCGCGGCGGAGTTGCGCCATCTTGCGCGCCTGGACCCAGTGTTCCAGGCGCTCGCCCAGGCGTCCCCGCAGCAGCGCCTCGCCGCCGTGCTTGGCGAGCTTCCCTAGCGGGTTGAGACCGTCACGGGCGTCGCCGTGGATGGGGCGGTCGGCCTGGGGCAGGTAGGCGGCGGACCAGTCGTTGACGGCGCGCATCTGCTGGTAGACACCCATCCCGAACAGGGGCGTCATCTGGGCCAGCTCGTGGGCCGTGAACAGGTTACGCTCGTCGAGTTCCAGGGCCGTCTCGGCCAGCAGGTAGTTCGGGCACAAGCGCGTGCCGAGCAGGGCGGCCAGGCGGACAACGGTCGTCGTCAGCGCCCGCGCCAGCCATAGGCGGCCCGACTGGGTAATCAGCAGGTAGTCGACGTCATCGGCGGATTGGGGGTTGTCGGCGGCCAGGGCGCCCGTGACCAGGACGGCGCGGATGAAGGGGAGGTACGCGAGAACCTGACCCCAACGGTGCGCCTGGGGCCACTGGGCCTTGGCCCACGTCGCGCGCTGGCGGCGGCGGGGAATACAGTCCTCCCGGCCGGCCAGGCAGAACAGGCCATCGACTTCACGCACGCGCTCGACCAACCAGGGGTCGCCGCGCAAAGCGGTCTCGACGTCCTCCCGACATGCCGTGGCCGCGATGAGATAGTGCGCGATCTCGTTGGCCGTCAAAGGGAAGTCGAAGATGTCGGCGTAGAGCAGCGTTCTGAGGATGGCTACAGACAGGGGAGCCGCCCCCACAGCCATGACGGTCATACGTGCCTCGCTTGGCTGACGCGGGGCCGACTCAAGACCATCGGCCCCAGGTGGGGGGTGAACTAGAAGTGATACGTTTAGTATACGGTTAAAAGCCCATCCCGGATGCCTAGCGTTTTTGCACCACCGGATTGCTCAACGTGCCAATGCCGTCGATGGTAATGGAGACAACATCGCCGTCTTGCAGCGAGACATCGTCGGGCGGGACGATGCCCGTCCCGGTGAGTAGGATGACGCCGTTGGGGAACTCGTTCTCGCGCCAGAGATAGTCGATCAACTCGGGATAAGAACGCTTGAGGCGCTCGGTGGAGGTCTCGCCCTCGAAGACCGTCTGGCCCTGGCGCTGGATTGTCAGGGCAATGCGGAGGCGCGTGCCGTCCAGGTCGTCGGCCAACACAATGACCGGCCCCAGGGCGCAGCACTGGTTGTAGACCTTCGCCTGGGGGAGATACAGCGGGTTCTCGCCCTCGATGTCGCGGGCGCT
>CAZLBQ010000608.1:0-3568 GCA_964557745.1 uncultured Anaerolineales bacterium | reverse complement strand
GTGCGCTATGTCGCAACTCGGTCGCCCTCAATTGTTAAATCTGCAAGGATAGAGGTAGAATTCAGTCATTGCTTCAACCCCATCGACCCGCTCTAGGGTACTGAAACTTCGCGCGCGCGAAGCCTGACGCGGCAACCATGTTCGCTTCAACCCCATCGACCCGCTCTAGGGTACTGAAACCCGCCGCCGAACGCCGCCCCGGAGAGGACGCGGAGTTGGGCTTCAACCCCATCGACCCGCTCTAGGGTACTGAAACTCCGGCTTGAAGTATTGTGCTGAGGAGTGCCCCGACTCCGCTTCAACCCCATCGACCCGCTCTAGGGTACTGAAACGTATCAATAGCACTAACAATGATGTAGATGCCGCCAGAGCTTCAACCCCATCGACCCGCTCTAGGGTACTGAAACAGGGGATGGTGTTGTGGGCCAACGAGATATCCAGCGCCGCTTCAACCCCATCGACCCGCTCTAGGGTACTGAAACGTGTGGCGCGCGGCGGACTACGAGCGCTACGCGCGTTGGCAGGCTTCAACCCCATCGACCCGCTCTAGGGTGGCGCAGACGCCGGAGGCGTAGGCGGCGCGGGGGTGGGGCGGCGAGCCGGGTCAGCCACTTGCCGACCTGACGGAAGGGAAGTATCATGGAGCAGGTCTCCTTTCTGGCGACCGCGGGGATGTCTGGCCACATCCAGTCTACCGTCAAACGAAACCTGTTGCTTGACGCGCGAGCCTGGCCCTCGATAGATGATGTGGGCCACCACCGACGCGGTCCGTGTCCCCTTCGGTCTGTCAGGGGCCATGCCCTGGCCCCCACCTTGTGTTTCGTCCACCCCTACTACCCCTATCACACCATTTCTACACCCTTACGGTACATCCGCCGGGCAGCTATCCGCTCTACAATGGGGGTCAACCCGCACTTGAGGTGGTCTTCGGTCGCGAGATGGAGGAGCACGCAGTGGACGGCGATGACATCCTTCACTCAGCGTTACGCCTCGACTACGAGTCCCCTCAGGCGGCGGCGGCTGAGCAGCGCGCCACAGCGCATGAGGACAGTCTCCATTCGCTACTGCGCGCCAAGCTGCAGCGAACGGCGCTGCCCCCCAACAGCGTGGCTCGGCCTCGTCTGCTGGACTTGCTGAAGTACGTCCTCGATGTCCCTGTGACCCTGGTTTCAGCGCCGGTGGGCTTCGGCAAGACGACTCTCGTCGCCCAGGCGCTGGCGCATGTGGTGGCGCCCGTGGCCTGGCTGGCCCTCGACGAGTACGACAATGACCTCCCTACCTTCCTCGACTATCTGATCGCCGCCATCCAGACCCAGTTCCCCGACGCCTGCTCCGAGACGCAGCGCCGCCTGCATGACTTTCAGACGCCGCCAGTCGAGCGCCTCGCCGCATCTATCCTCAACGAAGTTCAGACCCTCGCCAGCCCTCTCATTGTTGTCCTGGACGATTTTCACTACCTGACCGATCCCGCGCTTCGCCAGTTCTTCACCACCCTGTTGCGTTCCCTACCCGCCAATCTCCACCTGGTAGTGATCACCCAGACCGACCCACCGTGGCCCCTGGCGCGCCTGGCGGCGCGAGGTCAGCTTCAGGAGATTCGCGCCGCCGATCTGCGCTTCCGCCTCGACGAAACCCAGGCGTTCCTGGAAACGGTCACCGGCCTGGCGCTACCCGCCGACGCCGTGACGACCCTCTTCACACAGACCGAGGGGTGGATTGCCCTCCTCCGCCTCGCCACCCTGACCTTTCGCGGCGAGGCGAACCTCACTCAGGCCCTCAACCGCCTGGCGAGGCAGGACCATCTGCTCGCCGGCCGGTTCCTGGTCAGGGAAGTGCTGGCCCGCCAATCGCCTGAGGTCAGAGATTTCCTGCTACGCACGGCCATTCTCGACCACATGAGCGCGCCGCTATGCGCGACACTCATGCGTCCCCTGACACCCAACGCCCCAGAGGCCCCTCATCCCCAGACTATCAGCGAGTGGCTGCACAACACCAACCTGTTCATCGTCCCGCTGGACGCGGAGGGCCAGTGGTATCGCTACCACCAGCTCTTCCGCGAACTATTGCGCAACGAGCTGGCGACCCAATGGGACAGCGAGAGCATCGCCGATCTCCACCGTCTGGCCTGCGACTGGCACGCCGAGAACGGCCTGGTTGGGGACGCGGTGCGGCATGCGCTCACCGCCGGCGACGCCGGCCGCGCGGCGGACATCGTGGAGAATCACGTCCACACGCGCCTCAACCGCGAAGACTGGCGGGGTGTAGAGCGCTGGCTGGCGCTACTGCCCGAGGACCTGACTCGCGAGCGTCCGGCGCTGCTGTTAGCTCAGGCCTGGGTGGCGGCTCTCCGGTTCGAGCAGCGGTCGGTCGCGGCCCTGCTGGCTGCTACCGAGGCCCAGTTGGCCGACCCTCGCTCGCCTCTAACGGAGGGGGAACGCGAAGCCGCCCAGGCTGAGATGGCTGACCTCGAGGGCGTTGCCGTGTGGTGGGGCGCGGGCGAAAGGGAAGGCTGTCTGGAACTCGCTCAGGAAGCATGGGCTAATCTGCCACGGGACTATGCCTACGCGCGCGGCGTCGCTCTCTACCACGTTGGCATCGCTTTGTATACCGGTGGCCGCCGATCCGAAGCCACTCAACTCCTGTGGCAGATGGTCGACGCCCTCGACGAACCGGCCGCCGTGAAGACGGGGGCCCTCCTCGGGCTGGCTGCCATCCATTGGATGGCCGGTACGAGTCGCGAGCTAGAGCGTACCCTCC
The DNA here is from genome assembly GCA_964557745.1 of uncultured Anaerolineales bacterium. Lineage (GTDB taxonomy): Bacteria > Chloroflexota > Anaerolineae > Epilineales > JAHCIE01 > JAHCIE01. The sequence continues at coordinate 811 of CAZLBQ010000608.1, read as the reverse complement.
GCCTGCTGACCATGGCGGCCGGCGACCATCTACCCGTGAGCAGGATGTGGGCCTGCTATGGGCTGGCAAGCCTGCACTACGAACGAAACGAGCTCGACCAGGCGGTCGAGCAGTTTAGGGCGCTGACTGAGGACCACTACCGTGGAAGCTTCTTGTGCGTCCGCGACAGCCTGATCGAACTGGCCCTGGCCTTTGAGGCACAGGGGCGAACACATGACGCCGAGGCGACGGTCCGCCATCTGATCGAACGCTGTCAGGCAGGCGGCCGGGTGGAAGAGGCGGCCAGCGCGTCGCTTCAGGTCCGACTGGCGCTCGCGCGCCAGGATGTGGACGCGGCATCGCGAGGCGCGGCTCACTTGCCGAGCGATCTGCCTATCTGGGAGATTGTTGAGACGGAGATTCCGGCCATCACGCGCGCCCAGGCGCTCCTGGCCGCTGGCGGGGCGGACGAGCGGCAGCAAGCCCTCAAGTTGCTGGCCGCGCTCGAGGCTGCCACGGTCGACGCCCACGCGCTGCGGCCGCTGGTCAGGATCATGGCTCTACAGGCCGTTGGCCTGACGGCGGTAGGGCGGCATGGGGAGGGACTGGTGAAGGCGGAGCGCGCCGTGAGGCTGGCGGAGCCGATGGGCCTCATTCGCACCTTCGTCGACGTAGGCCCCGCGCTCGCGCCACTATTGCGGACCATGCGGGAGTGCGGCGTAGCCCCTGCCTACTTGAAGCAGGTTCTGGCAGCCTTCCCAGCCGAGGGTCCGACGGTCCAGCCTGAGCGGCACGTGGCTGGAGAGGGGTTGATCGAGCCTCTCACCAACCG
>CAZLBQ010000607.1:0-3574 GCA_964557745.1 uncultured Anaerolineales bacterium | reverse complement strand
CTCCAGCAGGTACAGCGCCAGCAGGGCGTAGACCTGCAACTGGTTCATGAACACGCCGTGCTCGTCCCCCGCGCCCACGCGGTCGGCGTCGCCGTCGGTCATAATGACCATGTCCGCGCCGATCTCTTTGACCTTTTCCAGCCCGACGTTGACGTTGGGTGGAATCGGCTCCGGGCGCGACATCTCCGGGAAGATGGGGTTGCGGACGTTGTGAATCTCGGTGATGCGCGTCTTGCCGCCGCCGATGAGGCGCGGGAAGTAGCCCGCGCCCACGCCCCACATGGGGTCCACGACGAGGTTCAGCCCGGCGTCGCGCAGCTTGTCGAAGTCCACCAGCGGGCGCAGGCGGCGCTCGATGTAGTTCGGCGCGGCGTCGAAGAGTTCGACCAACCCCTGCGCCTGGGCCTCCTTGAGCGCCATGCGCTTGACCTTGTCGGCCGCGCCGATGCGCGCCTCGATGTCCTTCAGGTCGTCCGGGGCGATGGCCGCGCCCGTGCTGGCGCGCACCTTGAAGCCGCAATCCTGGGGCGGGTTGTGGCTGGCCGTGATGTTGATGGCCCCTGCCGCCCCCCGGTCCACCACCGAGTAGGAGATGATGGGCGTCGGCGTGCCGCGCTCCGTCAGGTAGGCCTTGATGCCGTTGCCGGCCAGCACCTCGGCCGACGCGGCGGCGAAGGCTTCGGCCTGGAAGCGGTTGTCGTAGCCGACCACGACGCCGGACTGGGCGACGCCCTGGGCCTTCAGATAGTCGGCGAAGGCCTGCGCCGCGCGGCGGACATTGTCAAACGTATAGTTTTCGGCGATGCGGTCCCGCCAGCCGTCGGTGCCGAAGACGATCTGCCCGGCCATGAGCGTCCCTCTCTGTACAAATTGGCTTCACCGCAGAGGACACGGAGAACACAGAGGGTATGATATTTATACTCTTATTCCTCTGCGCCCTTTGCGCCCTCTGTGGTGAAGCTCTCTTACGCGCGGACGGGGAGGCGCTGGTTGCGCAGCGCTTCCAGGTCAGCGTCGACCATCAACTCAATCATCTGCTCGAACGTTACACTCGGCGCCCACCCCAACTCGCGCCGCGCCTTGGCCGCGTCGCCGACGAGCAGGTCCACCTCGGCCGGCCGCAGGTCGTCGGGGTTGACGTACACGTAGTCTTCCCAGTTCAAGCCCAGGTAGCCAAAGGCGACCTCGCACAGCCGCCGCACGTAGTGCGTCTGACCGGTGGCCACCACGTAATCCTGCGGCTTGTCCTGCTGGAGCATCAACCACATGGCGCGCACGTAGTCGGGCGCGTAGCCCCAATCGCGCTGCGAGTCCAGGTTGCCCAGCGGCACGCGGTCGGCCAGGCCGAGCTTGATTTTGGCGACGTGGTAGGTGACTTTATGCGTCACAAACTCCAGCCCGCGCCGAGGGCTTTCGTGGTTGAACAGAATGCCGGAGCAGGCGAACAGGTTATAGCTCTCGCGGTAGTTGACGGTAATCCAGTGGCCGTAGACTTTGGCGACGCCATACGGGCTGCGCGGGTAAAAGAAGGTCTTCTCGGTCTGCGGCACCTCCTGCACCTTGCCGAACATCTCCGACGAGCTGGCCTGGTAGAAGCGGATTTCCGGGTCCACCATGCGGATGGCGTCGAGGATGCGCGTCACGCCCAACGCCGTCACCTCGCCGGTCAGGACCGGCTGCGCCCACGACGTCGGCACGAAACTCTGCGCCGCCAGGTTGTAGACTTCGCTGGGGCGGTGCTCGCGCAGAATCGCCATCAGCGATACCTCGTCCATCAGGTCGCCGGGAACGAGCTTGACGCGCTCCTGGATGTGGCGGATGCGGTCAAAGTTAACGGTGCTGGTGCGGCGCACCATCCCGATGACGTCGTAGCCCTGGTCCAGCAAGAACTCGGCCAGATAGGAGCCGTCCTGGCCCGTGATGCCGGTAACAAGAGCGCACTTGCGCTTAGACACGGTGGTGTTCCTTCCTCATGCATAATGCGTGATGCGTAATACGTATTTCGTAGTGCGTATTTCGTATCTCAGACCCAAAATACGGAATACGCATTACGCACTACGAAGCTTTCACTCTCCCCCGCCAATCGTCTAGAATGTCGCGCACGGTCTGCTCGAAGGGAATCAGCGGTTCCCAGCCCGTCGCCGCCCGCAGCCGCGAGGCATCGCAGACGGTGACGGTCACATCGGCCGGGCGGAACAGTTGAGGGTCTACCTCGACGCGAATCGGAACATAGCTCAAGCCGAGCAAGATGTCCAGCAGGGACTGGACAGGCCGAGCGACACCTGTACCGATGTTATAGACTTCGCCGGGCGTGCCATGCTGAAGCAGGAGCCAGTAGGCGCGCACCACGTCGCGGACGTCGGTGTAGTCGCGGGCGACGGCCAGGTTGCCCACGCGCAGGACCGGCTCGCGCTGCCCGGCCTCAATCTCGGCAATCTGCCTGGCCCAGCTGGCCGCGACGTAGTCCGGCTTCTGGCGCGGGCCGATGTGGGGAAAGGGGCGCACGCGGACGGCCTGGACCTGGTGGCTCAGGAAGTACTGCAAGCCCAGCATGTCCTGGGCAATCTTGCTGACGGCGTAGGGGCTGATAGGGCGCAGCGGCGTGTCCTCGTCCACCGGCATGTCTTCGGGCCGCACCACGCCATACTCCGTCTCCGACCCGACGACGAGAATACGCGTCGAGGCGCGGCGCTCGGCCAGGGCCGCCAGCAGGTTCACCTGGGCGTGGATGTTGGTCTCCAGGGTGGCCCAGGGGTCGCGCCACGACACCGGCACATACGCCTGGGCGGCCAGGTGGAAGACCACGTCCGGCGCGACGGTGTCCAGGACCCGGCCGACCGCCGCCAGGTCGCGCAGGTCGCCCTCGATTTGCTGCACCTCGGCGGGTAGACCAGGGGCAGGCTGGCGGACGACGCCCCAGACCTGGCACGCGGCTTGATGGAGGATAGTGTCGGCGAGATGGCTGCCCGCGAACCCCGAGACGCCGGTAATCAGGACACGCACGGATTTTCCCCTTTCTCCAGCCGACAATCATACTCGGAGACAGGGGTAAAGGCAAACAATTACTCTCCGATTGAGCCGACCCTCCCTCTTGACACTTCGCCGGGTTTAGGCTACTATGCAAGGGGCGCAAGAGACCCCAGGAAGAGACGCTTACTATGACGACTGACACTACGCCCCAGGACCGCCAGGCCCAGTTAGACCAACTGCGCGCCGAAATCCAGGCGTGTACGCGCTGTATGCTCCACCAGACCCGCACCCAGGCCGTGCCGGGCGAAGGGCCATTCGACGCCCAGATTATGCTTGTCGGCGAAGCGCCAGGGTATAATGAAGACAAGCAGGGCAAGCCCTTCGTCGGCGCGTCCGGCAAGTGGCTCAACGAATTACTGGCCCTCGGCGGCCTCAAGCGCGACGAGGTGTTCATCACCAGCAACGTCAAGTCGCGGCCGCCCGACAACCGTGATCCGCTGCCCGAAGAAATCGCCGCCTGCGAGGTCTGGCTGGAGCGCCAACGGGCGATCATCCAGCCCAAGCTGGTCATCACGCTGGGCCGGCACAGTATGGGCTGGTTTTG